>ONYB01000166.1 GCA_900321895.1 uncultured Brachyspira sp. | reverse complement strand
TGTCGATTAAACTATCAAATAAAGGTACTCCGCTAAACCAAAAGGCAGCACCAATCATTTCTTCGGTAAGACGTTCTCGAGCCTCGGTAAATCCGCCTCTCTTGTACGCTTGATACGTTCTTCCGCCTTCTACAAAGGCTTCTAACAAAATAACAGGGGCAATAGAACGGCTCGCAAGTCCTTTTACAAACTTTCTGCCGTAGCTGAAATCCTTCAGCGTCTGATTTGGAGTAACTTTTATTGTATTCATAAAATTAAAATTTCTAACCTTTTTACAAAATATACAATTCCCCTAAAAATTTTTTTTTGCGTTATAATTTTAGTATATTAAAAAATCGTTACAGTTGAATTTAAGTTTTGTAAAAATTGTAAGATAAAATAGCAAGGTTTTTTCTTTACGGCATTTGATAGAATTGAAAAGAAGGTTATGAACATGCTAGTAAGTAAAATATCAAATTTTCAAAATACAAATTTCACACAGACCGCACCACAAGCAGAGGCGGGCAAATCAAAAGAGAAATTAGTAAAGAGAGCGGCAACAATCGGCAGTGCAATCGCAGTCGGTACGGCTTATGCCTTGATTGCCAAAAAGCAAGGATTTTCACTTAGTCCGAAAAAAATATATGAAACTCCGATAAAAGATTGGTCAATATTCAGACTTTATGACAAAAAACACCCGAATAAAAAGCTCATAAGCCTTGAAGAAAAAGAAATTTTAACACTTGCAAGCAGTTCTGTTGTCGGCGGTTTCGCAGGCGGTGCGTTAGCAGATGACAAAAAGAACCTGAAAGCCAAAGGCAGAGAGGTTTTGAACCAACTTTTAGGAAATGTTCTTGTTCCTGTCATGTGCGTTGGCGGGGTTTCCAGACTTTATGACAAATTCAAACCACAAATTTTAAAACACGTTCCACAAATCAAATCAAGTGCGAACGGATTTAAAGGGAAAGCCGTTAAATTCACGAATAAATTCCTTAAATTCACACCGTCAATCGTAATGACACTCGGCGGACTTGCCGCAGGTATATTAATCGGCAACAAGGTTTCCAACTTTATCAACGACAAAATCTATCACAAAAAAGTTGACAGAAAAGTCAGAACCTCCGATTTTGCACCGCACGTAGATGATTTAAGCATGGCAATTACACTTATGGCGGACAAATCACCGATTTCGACGGCAATAACAAATACAGTTCCGCTATTCCTATGTGTCCCAGGGATTGAAACAGGTACAGCAGTAGAAAAATAGGGGATTGGCAAGTTTCTGGCGATAAGTCCTTTACGTGAAAGGTGAAGGGTGAAATGTCCTTTACGTTTAGCAGTGTTAGTGAAAGCAGTATGGTGGAGAAAACGAAGTATACCCACTCTACTGCTCAAAACCGCTATTAATTTTCTTTTTCTTTCAAAATGTGTTCAAATTTATCCAAGCGATCGAGCAACGGTTGCATTCTTGCATTGATTGATTTTCTGAAGGTATCCGCATTATCCGGGTCTGTTTGCATTTTCTGGACAACTTCCCTATCAATTTTTGCTCGAACCGCAATCTTCAAAATTTCCGGCAAATTCAATGCCGTCGGGTGGTCTGATGAAAGGTTTTTGTAATATGCGTCCTCAAAATTCTTGCTTAATCTCAACTTCCAGTTGGTCTTGACATCTTGCCCGCCATAGTTGTAAACCTTGTCGATACCGAAGAAATCAGCAAACGAAATTTGAATTTTGTCAGAACACATAAACAAATCTGCAAATTTTGCCTTAATTCTTTCCATCGGGTCTTTTACGATTTTGTCCTGAAATTCTATACGTTCTTTAGAACGGGTCGGGTCAGAGTTCAAAAATCCTGCCAAATATTCTGGAGCCCATGCCTGATTTCCTAAATATCCACCGTCTTTCACCAGTTTAAGAGCCGGCCAAGAATCGTGAGAGCCCATATATGACCAATTTTTTCTTCTGCCCGCATTTTCGGCACGCTGGTAGCCGAGTTCCGTAATCCCCGGTAAATCAAGTATATTGTAGAAAAGATTGTCAAAACCTTCAGGACGTGTACCCAAGTCTTCCCATACCGCATTATTCGGGTCAACTCCATGCTCCCTCATTGTAGGTAAAATTATCTTTTCAAGAATTTTCCAATAATCGCCGTTCGGATCTAAATCGTGCATTTGCGACAAATATCCGCCCCTGAACTTTCCGCAATCCATTTGTCCGTTTTTGATTACAACAGAATTTTTGTCATATACATACGGATTTATAATTCCAAAAACGTGGTCAATTCTGACGTTTTCGCAATCATTCAGGGCTGATTCAAGTTTTGCCTTGATGAATTTTCCGGCAGCACCGAGTGAGCCGTCCGAGTTAAACAATTTTTTCGGGTCAGGAACAGGAAAATCCCAAAGTTGAGGTCCGTAAGGCCCACCGAATTGGCAACCCATTCTCAAATTTTTTAAAAAGGCGTCTTTATAAATATACTCTTCCATTTTAGAAGTTCCGACAAGTTCGTCGGCATTATACTTGAACCCGATATTTTCACGGTATTTTTTGTGCTCCGCCATTTGCTTGTTAATCAAAAACTGAGTAAAAGCGTACATTTTAAAATCACGACCGTTTCGGTCAATCAAGTATTTAAAACGACTGATTGCTTCAGGGTCGCTTACATCTAAACGTTCAGGCAAATTTCTGTCTAAATCGCTTTCCCACTCTTCAAAATCGTCAGTTCCGTAAATTTTGCTAAGCACTGTGAAAGTCGCTTCCTTCAACAATCTTTTGTTATTTTCATGTTTAAATTTCGTGTATTCATTATTCAAAGCTATTGCGTTTTTATTGCCCGAACCGAGCTTTGTCAAAAAATTGTCATAGGCAATATTTAACAAAATATCAGAATTTTCAAATGCCTCGTAAAACTTTGAATATTCGTAATTATTATTTTTTCCATCATAAGGAACTGAAAAATTAGAAACGCTTTCTTTGTCCAAAATATTTGCATATTTATCAGTTGTCAAAGCGTTAAAATCAATAAACAACTTATTCTTTGCCCAGACTGTCGAGGCATAAGGCGAAATATCCTTCTTTGTAATCTCACCCAAAGGTCCTAACTGCTCTGACGTAAACCCGTGCAAACGCTCCAATTCGACGACATCTTTTGAAAGTGAATTAAACGGAGAACCGACGCCTATATCGTTTTTTGACACAGGGAAAGAAGTTCCGTGCATAATCATCGACACATCCTTAATCCCGAGAAAATTGTAAGCCTGACGGATTGTGTCATTTCTGTATTCCATTTTTTCGTCATCTCTGAGTTTACGCTGAAACGCGAGATTTACATAAGAATTTGATATTTTTGAAACTTGCATATTATTTTAATATCCCTAAATATATTTTTTTGCTAGATTTCCGCAACAACTTCAATCGGATAATTGCAACCGATTTCTTCCCTTGCAAGAACCGTAATATCGCTCAAATAATTTGACAACAAGACAAAAAACAGATGTCTGAATTCCAACGGTACAACGAGTTTGATAGATTTCACTTCAAACTGTTTTGCTTTTTTCAATAATTTTGAAGTGAGTTTTTCCGCAAATTCACTATCAATGCGTATGATATCATCCTCTTCGTCCTCAACGTCAGGAATAAATTCATCCATTGTTTTTTCGCTCAATTCAAATACTTGAAGAACTCCGTCCGAATTCAAATAGCTTTTACAAATTTGTCTGCCCAAAGCCAATCTTATACGCTTAATCAGCTCGTTTTTCGGAGCATCAACCGCAAAATCATTCATTTTTTCAAAAATGTAGACGATATTTTTTACAGAAACTTTTTCTCTGATTAAACTTGTCAAAATGTATCTCAAATCCGCCAACGAAATAATATCAGGGATAATATTGTCAACAAGGAAACTGTTAACGCCGTCAACAACATCAATATATTTTTCGACATCAGAATAATCAATCAACTCATCAACATACTTAACAGCGGCATGCTCCAAAACCCTTGCGATATATTCAGAGCCCGAAAGCCCCTGTTCCCAAAAGTCTTTCGTTTCCTTTCCGTTCAACCAAACAATTTTTTCTCCCGTCACAACATCGACATCGTAAATTGCATTCTTCGGCTTTTTGTCAAAGTGAATATTTTCTGCGAAAAACATCGTGTGTTCAGGATAAACCACTCCCCGGCAAACCTCAAACCCACGAACTTTTATACAAAATTCATAAGGGTTCAAGTCCTCATCATCCTTGAAAATAATTTTCGGCATGACATAACCGAGCTCATCCGTCAATTTCAAACGAGTTTTGACAGTTGCCGCAAGAAGGGTTTCTTCCTCGCTGTCATTCTCTGAATCCACATAAGGCAAGAGCTCTTCGCTCAAGCTAATCGTCAATTTTTCCTCGTGCAATCTTGCAAACATAACATCAGGAGAGGTTGTTTTTGCAAGTTCAGCTTTCAAATCATCCAGTTCTTTCAGCCCGGCCGAAATCTTGTCGTTCAATTTTTTACGATTAATTGACGCAGGAGGTTCGCCCTCAAGTTCTTTTTTTATCTTTGAGATTTTCTGCTGTTGAAGTTTGATTTTTGATTGGATATCAACACAACTTTCGTAAGGTGAGAGTTTTGGCGAAAGCATTTTCTCCATCTGACTTTTGAAGGTCGAAATGTTAATCACGTCGCCCTCGTCAGAGCCCGTTTCGTTTTTAGCTTCCGACATAAAAATACAGTTGAACTTGTAACCGTCTTCCGCCTCAACTTCATTCATACTGTAAAGTTCCCAACCGTTCATCGCCATTTCATTTAATAGATTTTGCAATTCCTGAACGTTTTCGCTGGAACACGTTCTTATAACATACTGCATTTTATTATTTTTAAACATCTCATTAACCTTTTTATTTGTCTTGTTCAATCATAATTTTAAGAGCTTCAACACCCGTTTTAATAGCCATATCAGTGTCATGAACAACAGGGTTTTCAAGTCCGAGTTTTTCTCTTTCCTGATTTGCAACCGTCAAGAGAACCGTACCCATCTTCACTCTCAAATAACTTGCAACAGTGAAAAGTGCCGCAGATTCCATTTCTGAAGCCATACAACCGAGCCTTTTCCAAGCCTCCCACTTGTTGAGAAGCTCATAACTTACAGGCATAATTTCAGGACTGTGTTGACCGTAGAAAGAATCCTTACACTCAACAACACCCGTATGATAGTTGTAATTTAAAGATTTTGCAGCAGAAACAAGTGCATTTGTCACATCAAGGTTTGCAACAGCCGGAAATTCAATCGGTGCATACTCTTTACTTGTACCTTCCATACGGATTGCACCTGTTGCGATTACGATATCGCCACCCTTAACATCAGGTTCAATACCACCACAAGTTCCGACACGAATGAAGGTCGTCGCCCCGATATTCACAAGTTCCTGCATTGCAATCGCAGCAGAAGGTCCGCCGATACCTGTCGAAGTTACGGTAACTTTTTCACCGTTCAAATAACCTGTATACGAGGTGTACTCCCGCCTGTCACCGACAAGCTTTGCGTCGTCAAAATATTTTGCAATCTTTTCACAACGTTTCGGATCGCCCGGAAGAATTACATATTTGCCCACATCACCGTTTGACAACCCGATGTGGTACTGTTCACCATGTTCTGAATATTTCATATTAAAACTCCAACTTTACACTACTAATTAAAAGCTACCGCTTTTCAATTTTTGAATAACCAAGTCGGTAATATCAACACCACCTACAAAAACGACCCTAAAATCAAGAACAGCGTCGAGTTTTTGTTCTACCAAAACTTGTTTTGCAGCAGCTTGAATTTTGTTGAAAACTAATTCTTCTTTATCAGATTTCAATCTGTAAAGAGCTTCTTGTTTTGTGTTCAATTCACGAGCGGTTGCATCTTCAAAATTTTGTTTTTTCAAAGGTGTATCAAGAGCTTTGTACTGTTTTTCTTTATCCAACATATACTGTTGAAGTTCTGTAGCCTTAGAATCAACTTCCTTGATAGCCTGTTGTGCAAGAGGATAAGATTCTTGAACTTTTTGGTAATCAATATAACCTACACCGCCTGCAATGGCAGAACTTCCCAAAGACAATACTGCTGCACCAAACAAAGCCAATGTTGTCATTTTAATTTTATTCATAATTATACCTCCATAAATTATTAGTATACCAAGTCGCCTACACCAAAAGTAAAGTAACCATGTTTTGGTCCGTTGTCACCCGAATTTGTGAGAGGGAAACCATAATCAACCGAAACAGGTCCCATACCAGGAATATACAATTTTAAACCGATACCCATTGATACTGCATACCCAGGACGGTCATACAATGTGTCTGCAATAGTCGGGTTGAAAATCTTACCTGCATCAGCCCAAACCGTAAATCTGATATTGTTCAGGAAGTTAACCTTTCTGGACAATTTCGTTCTATCCAAGAACGGGATAGGGGTTGCGAATTCGGCAGAACCCATAACAAACGCATCACCTGTACCAACACCACTCATCTTGAAACCTCTAATAGTGTACGGACCACCCAAACGGTATGCCATTACGTCAGGCATATTGTCGCCGTGAATTTTTCCGCCACCACGAGCCGTAAAAGATAATGATGACTTTTTACCGATAGGTACATATTGTTTAATCATACCGGAAAGCTTTCCGTGAGTTTTGTCAAAGTCGATAAGCCCGAAATCTTCAGTAAATCTAAGACTTGCAACAGTACCTTTTCGAGTAACACCGCCTGCTCCATCTCTCGTATCATAAATCAACGCAGGGCTGAGCGACATAAACAAGCCGCCTTCCAACTGATTTGCACGTTCTGAAATCGGCACTCCGTATCTTGCATATAAGTTAGAAATCTTGTTGAAATCGCCTTCCTTAACACTTATATTTTCAACACCAAGCGAGAATGTTGACGACAAATGCGGGTTTTTCTTAATTCTATGAGCAACGGTAGCCTCGCCGCCAAATCTTCGTTCAATCGCCAACGGAACTTGATAACTACCGAAATCTCTATAGAAAAGTTTTGTCATCAAGGAATTATCAGAATTCAAGAAATGAGGTTCAAAGAAACTCAATTCTGCCTGCATATTCATTCTTCTCATAATAGACGCATCGTTCAAGATTACACCTGAACCGACCAAACCATTCAAGGAAACTCTCTGGTTGCGACCTCTAAAGTTGTTATCGGCAATACCGACAGACCCGAAAACACCTGTTACGGAATCAAGACCACCGCCAACAGAAATGCTTGCTGTTCTCTGCTCCTGAACATTAATCGTAATATCATACATGTCAGGATCATCCGCACAAGGTTCAATTTCCCTTGTAACATCCTTAAATGCCTGAGTTGCATACAATCTTACCAAATCTTCTTTAATCTGGTTTTCGTTATAAATACTCCCCGGTTCTGTCATAATATTGCGGGCAATAATGTAATCCTTCGTCTTTTCGTTTCCGGAAATCGCAATAGAATTAACAGTTCCTTCCTTAATCTTGATATTAATGGTGCCGTCCGGATCATCCGAAACAGACTCAATTCTAGCCAAAATATAACCTTTTGAATTATAAATCTCTTGGATTTTTGCAATAGCCTCATTCAAGCGAGATATATTTTGCGGCTTACCCTTCATATCAATCAAAGTATTAAGAATTTCTTCCGTCGAAATAACAGTATTTCCTTCAATCGTAAAATCTGTAACAGGAGAATTTTCTTCCAAAATAAGTTTTAAAGTAATAGTTCCGTCAGGATTATTTACAGGCAAAGCTCTCATTTTTTCAGTAAAATAACCCATTTGATAAATGTTTCTCAAATCCGTTTGAATAGCACTTCTGTCAAACTTATCACCTTTCTTGAGGCTCATTTTTGACAAAACAGTTTCGGGGCTGACAACATTAAGCCCGTGGATTTCGATATCCTTGACAATTCTTCCACCCTGCTCGTTTTGAGCAGAGGCACCCGACAATCTGTCCGCAGCAGATTCATCCTTGTAAAAATCATCGGCACAAAATCCCTTTAAAGGCATCATTGCAACCACCAACAACGGCACTATTAACTTATAAAGATTTCTTTTCAAACGGACAGTTCCTTACTATTCTCCATGTAAAAATATTATATCATAAATTACATAAATCAAAATAATTTAATAAATATTTATATACATATATTACCCTACAACTTTTTTGTAAATTTCGTTTTTGTTGACTCCGTATAAAGTCGACAAAATTACGGAAATATCTTTTGCCCCGAACTTTTTCGACTTCAACAATTTAATCTTTTCATCAACATCAACATCATCCCCAACCCGTTGAGCACGATAAACCATTCCGACAAATTCACCCTTCGGCGGATTTTTGGAGAAATGCTCAAGAAGATTTTCAACCTCGTCAATCAAAACTTCTTCAAAAATCTTTGTCAATTCACGTCCGAGAACGACTTTTGCAACAGGGTTAATTTCTTTAATAACCTCCAAAGTCGAAACAATTCTATTTGGCGACTCGTAAAAAACAACATCCTCAAATTTGTGAACCTTAAAAACCTCCGAAATCTGCGATTTAGTTTTTGGCAAAAAGCCGACAAAAGAAAAGCTTTCATCCTCTCTCGGGACTTGCGAAAGAAACGTCACAACCGCATTAGCTCCTGCAAGAGCCGTCACGCTGAACCCATGTTTTTTCAATTCCTCAACAATCACTGCCCCCGGGTCACAAAACAGCGGAGTTCCGGCATCAGACACCAACGCAATCTTTCTGCCCGAGCTCAAAATTTCTAAAAACTGTTCAACTCTCTCACGCTCATTAAACTTGTGATAAGAAATACATTTTGTCTTTATATCAAAATGATTGAGAAGTTTTTGCGTAACCCTCATATCCTCGCACGCAATAATATCAACCGAACCCAGTACCTTCAAGGCTCTGTTTGTAATATCCCCAAGATTTCCGATTGGTGTCGGAACGATATAAAAATCATATTCCTTCATAACAAAATTTTAACACAAAAAGTCCCAACGGCAAACCCGCAAGGACTTTTTACAAATATATTTACAAAAACCTAAAGAGCGATAACCTCGACATTATCAAGATTAACCCTCTTTTTTGCCTGCCACAAATCATACGCCTGCTGCATATT
>ONYB01000172.1 GCA_900321895.1 uncultured Brachyspira sp. | reverse complement strand
GTTTTTCGTGAAGCTCAAAACAACGGGCGTTCTACCCTACGGGCATCCTGAGCTGTAATTGCTCGTGCAGCTCGCAAACAGCTCAAGCGAATCGCACCAAACGCAAATTTTTTATGTTTATTTTTGCTATAAGAGGAAGAAAATCAGAATTTGCATTGGGCGATACGAACGCATGTTGTTTTTCGTGAAGCTCAAAACAACGGGCGTTCAAATTCTTTAATAACTCTTTTTCATCCATAGTTTAAATTTATAACCTTGACTTTATTTATTCATGATATAATAAGTTTGCGATGATTAAATTTTTAGGACTATGCGTTCAAAATTTAATAAGGAGTTTGAAATACCTGTTTAGCGGGCAAGTTCGTATGGATTCTATCATAAATCAAGCTGTTGCTATCAGCTATGATTCAATTCCGATTTCATTAATTATCGCATTCATTGCGGCGGCGGTTATCGCTATTCAAGTTGCTAAACAATTCCTTATGTCCGGTGCAGAAGCCTACATCGGCGGAACTATTGCTATTGTTATGATTAGAGAAATCGCTCCGGGGTTTGTTGCACTCTCTATCGGAGCAAGAGCAGGTACGGCAATTTCTGCAGAAATTGCAAACATGCAGGTTACGTCCCAAGTTGATGCAATGAAAACCCTCAAAGTCGACCCTGTCGGCTACTACTTCACTCCAAGGCTTATTGCTGCTACCGTTACCGTTCCAATGGTGGTTTTGCTTGCCGAAATCGTCGGCATCGGGGGCGGGTTATTCGTGTCAAAACTCACTATCGGGCTTCACCCGGACAGGTATATGTATTCAGTTTGGGCATGGCTTGCAACAAAAGATATTTATATAAGCCTTCTGAAAGCCGCGGTCTTCGGGCTCTTGATTGCCCTCGTCTGTGCGACCCAAGGTTATGAAACCAAAGGCGGTGCAAAAGAAGTCGGTACCTCCACAACTCAAGCGGCCATATTATCAACAGTTTACATGCTCTTTGCCGATTTTATTATTAACCTTATTTTCTACATAGGTTAATTAAAATTTTTGACTTTTGATAATTATGCAAGATATTTTTGCACTGTAGCTTTATCAAACACCTCTATGCTGTCTTGCGAATGAATGAAAATCATACAACTCAAGAGGGATTTAAGCGTTTCAAAATCCGAAAATGCCATTTTGTTACGCAAATCCTCCATGTTGTTTGCAAGAAATTCCATGATGATGATTTTGCCGTCATAAACCAAACTCGAAAAATAATCAAAAATTTCTTTTGTTTTGACGCCCTCAAGATAAATTATGTCAGGCGATTGAAATTCAATAAACCTCGACGCTTTGTCCATATTAAAGCTTACATTTTCGTTCAATTCACACTGATTTATGCCGGCAAGGTTATATTTTGTAATGCTTTCTAAGGTCATAATATTCTTGTTTTTATAACGTGACGCAATTTCGAGCAACAACGAGTAAATTATGTGGGTTTTGCCACTCAATGGTGAACCGCAAACCAAGATAATTCCCGAGTCCGAAATTGCATTGTTGATAATTTTAAGCTGGCTTTCTGATTTAATAATGCTCGAGAGTGGTTTTGGCGGTTTGTAAATTTTCAAGAAAATTCTTTCCCCCATAATTGTCGGGAAAGTTGAAACGCTCGACACAATGTCGATATTGTCCACTTTGAACAAGAGTTTGCCGAGTTGCGGCACTTCGGACACCGATGGGTCTAATTCTGCGAGTGTCTTAAGTTTTGAGATAAACGACGCACTCAAAACATTCGGGACAAGCCCTTTATTGCTGATTTCTCCGTTAATTTTGAAGTTTACGGCAAGCCCACCGTCTTCGCACTGAAAAGTTATTTCATGAACTTTTTCTAATATTGCTTGTTTCAAAATCGCACGAATAATTTTTTGGATGTGATTATCACTCAAATCCTCGCTGTGAAGCTCTTCTCGCCAATCGAAATTCACATCGCTATAGGTGTAAATATCACCGACAGCTACATCTCGATTGTAATATTCATCAATTTTTTTCAAAACACTTTTTTCGGAAGCGATTACGGGCTCGATTGAACACGCCGCAGATTCTACGATTTTATCAATGGCAAACAAATCCATCGGATCAGCCATTGCCACTGTTAAGGTGTCTTCAATCTTGAAAAGCGGTATTATTTTAAACTTTTTGGCATCCGAATAATTAATATATTTCAGACAATTTTTATCAAGAGTATAATCTTCAAGATTAACAGACGGAATATGAAGTTTGCCTTCCAAAAATTTTATAATCGTATCTTCTGTCAATATTCCGGAATTTATCAAAACCTGACCGATATTAATATTTTGAGCAACCGCGATTTCTTCAGCCTGCTCTATCGTTTCATAAGGAACAAGCCCTGCTCTTACCAAATCATATTTCAATTTTTCGAGTGTTTTATTCGTAACCGTTTCCATTAAAGACCTACTTCAAATATTCATTAACTTTTTTTACTACCGCATCAAGTTCAAACGGTTTTGTAATATATTCGTCCACACCAGTTTCTTCGCCGATTAGCTTGTCCTCTTCCTGAGTTCTTGCAGTAACCATTAAAATCGGGATATTTTTGTACTTGTTGTCAAATTTTAAAAGTCTGCTGATTTTGTAGCCGTTGATTTTCGGCATCATAACATCAAGAATTATCAAGTCCGGCATAATTTCTTTTGCAAGACGCAATCCGTCCTCGCCGTTATAAGCACAATAACAAGTATAATCTTCAACTTCCAATACGAATTTGAGGCTTTCTACAATATCTTGTTCATCATCCACAATGAGAATTTTTTTCATAACTTTCCCCTAGTCTTAACTAAAATATTGAAAAGGTGTCATCTTTGACAAAATCCCGACAACAAAAGAATTCCCTTTCAAAAACATTATACCACAGCGAAATATCACTTCCATAATATTACATTTTGTTAATAGAAATTACTCTGCAACAGGAATTGCAAAACAAAAATCCGAGCCCTTTTCGAGTTGGCTGTTGCACCAAATAGCCCCTTTATGAGCCTCCAACAACTGTTTTGCGATAGGCAACCCCAAACCCGAACCGCCGACCTTTCGAGATAAAGAATTTTCTATCTGTGCAAATTTGTCAAATGCATGCAACAAATCTTTTTCCGCAATCCCGATACCTTCATCAATTACGGAAACAACGATATAATTTCCTTTGAGTTTTGAGATTTCGTCCTGAAAATACGGGTGAACAGAGATATCAGCGGCATTTTTTAACTCGGATTTAATAGTTATATGCTTACCTTCAGGGGTAAATTTTATCGCATTTGAATCCAAGTGTGTCAAAACCTGCTCCAATCTTTGAGAATCTCCGTTTACGTCAGGAAGATTTTCGGCTTCTTCCGCACTCAAAACAAGTCCCTTTCCCTTTGCAGAAAGCGAAAGATTATTTTTTACATAATCAATAACCTGATGAATATTCATTTTCTTGAAATGGAAATCCATTTTGCCCGCTTCGATTTTAGACAAATCCAACAAATCATTTATAATCCCCGACAGCCTTTGCACATTGCGTTTTGCCATATCAAGGAATTTATTTCCCGCATCATTTATTTCTCCGCACTTTCCGCTTAACAAAATATCAAGAGAATTTTTTATAGAAGTTAAAGGCGTCCTCAACTCGTGCGAAACTATTGAAATAAACTCTGATTTTAATCTCTCTAACTTTTCCAACTTCAAATTTGTTTCCTTAATCTCCTGATATAACGTCGCACTTTTCAAAGGAAGAATAACCTGCTGTGCAATGGTTTGAAAACATTTTGCATCCTCTGCCGAAAACGGAGCCTCTTTAAAGATTTCAACGCATCCGAAAAGCGTTTCCCCCAACTTAATTGATGCGAACATATTATCATATTGAAACAAACTGAACGTAAACTTATTTGCGGGATATTTTATGTGCTTTGACACTTTTAGAGTCTCCGAATTAATCTCATAAGGCGGGTTTGAGCCTTCATACTGCGATTTGTACTGCAAAACCGCACGAAGTTTCAACGCACCGATAATTTCCTCCGACAAGTCGTAAAGAGAATTTATCAATAAAACAGGTTCATCTTCCGTGCAAAACGATAATGTCGATGTCAGAGAAAAACTCAACGACTTATCAATACCTTCCACCATATAATTTATTAACTTTTTCTTATCTAAAGTCCCTGCAAATTGAGAACTCGTACTATAAAGAGCATTCAATCGATACAAGCTGTCCGCCAAATCCCTGTTTGTCGCAGATAATCTTTCCATAGAATTTTTCATTCTTAAATTCATACTAATCGTTGCGAGAATTAAATCATCATTCATTCCGTCATTAATAAGAGCATTGGCAGACTTCAACAACTCCTTATCCGCAGTCGTGTTATCCGTATTTAATATCAATGCTGAATTTTCACAAAGCGGTCTTATTTTTTTCAACAAACCTTTAAAATCTACAGAGATTGAAAACAAATCAAAAATAATCACATCAGGAACTCTAACATTCACCAAGTCAAAAATGTAAGTCAAATCCGACAAAACCTCAAACTCATATTTCCCGAAGGCAAAAAGTTTTGAGAATTTTTCTCCCTCATCCGCTCTTTCTGATACCAATAAAATATATCCCATATTTAAATTTTAACAGCTATTTTAAATTGGGCAAATTAGTTAAATTTGTGAATAACAAATCCTACGAATACATTTTAAGGGTTCTTTCCAAGTTTTTGGTTATTACGCTCTTAACACTTTCGTATTCGGTTTGAAGTGCATTGTGTTCGGTATCAAGACGACGAATTATGTTGTCGTATTGTTTATCTTTTGATTCAATGTCGCTCAAAGTTTGTTTGTATTTTACTTCGGCTTGAGTGATTGCTTTTTCGTTTTCTTCTTCTGAAATATCCAAAGCATTTGAATATATTATTGATGTCCAAGTATATTGCTCTATACCAGTGCCGTCCTCGGTCGGTTCTGTGTAATTTACTCGTTCCATTGTTACAACACGGTTTTTAAGTGCATAATTCAGCCACTCGTCACTGTTCATCAAACCGTCCTCTAAAACTGTCCAGAGAACTTTTCCGTTTTCGGTAAGTCCGTTTGTCGGAGATTTAATGTTGTCGCCTGAAATTACACCGTCACTTTTAGGGTCGTGTGTGCCGTTCTCAACACCGTTAATAGTAACTTTGTAGTTGCTTGCACCGTTCATCCTGTGCCACAAATTTATATACCATTGACCTTCGTCTGATTTTTGGGTTTGGTCTAATGACGCAACTTCTTCTTTGAAGTCTTCTTCGTTTGGTTTGTCGGGTTCTGTTTTCTTCCAGTCTTCAACTGCTTCATTGTATTTGTCCCAGTTGGTAACGCTAACTGTTTCTTTTTCTGCTTGTTTTAAGTCATGTTCAACAAAATAAAAGAACTTCGCAAGACTTTCCGGTGTTGCAGACCCCCCAGTTGGAGAACCGATGAAGTATTCTTCGTGGACTTCCCATAGTAAATCCACACAACGCTGCCACAATGTCATTTTTTTATCAGAAGGCGGGCCGCCTACAGTAACTGTTCCATAGGATGTTTTTTCCTGTTGAGTTCCACCTTCAATAACATCGCCGGAACAATGACCTTTTTTTAATTTCTCAGTAATTGGGTCAAACTTATCTCGGCCATGGTCAGCAGTGTTCCAGCACCAGTATTGACCATCTTCGGCACAGTCACCCTCATAAATTATATAATGATGTCCGTCACTTGTCGTAACAGGCCCTGGGCCGATTAAATCGGAAAGTACGTGCATGTAACAGCAACTTCCGCTAATTGCACCGCTAAGACATCCGCCGGAATTTATTACGGCATTGTAAATTTCATTGTTTGTTGAAGGAACTTCTGTTGTAGTTGTGTAGTCCGTAACTTTCGGTTGTTTGGATAGCCAGTCGTTGTACTCTTTTTGATATTCTTCGTTGGCTTTAGCGTATTTGCCTTGATTTGTGACAATAGAAACTTCTTCTTCAAAAATGTTTGAAAATCCATATTTTTCGAGGAATTCTGCAATATTTGCACTTTCTTTGTAATTTGTAGCGTCGAGTTCTGACACAAGAGCCTGACCGTCAGAGTTTACCAATGTATACTGATTTTTTAGCGGAGCATATTGGCTAAGACATGCCCCTGTAAGCTTAGTTTTTGTTTTGTTGCCGTTTGCATCATAAGTTGAAAACGTCATTTTTGTTTCATTCAAAGAATTTAGGTATTCTTGACTTGCTTGAGAAGTTTTTGTAGAAAGGGCAGATTTAGCATTCGTAATCGACTGAGAACGTAATTCATTATCAGACAATCTTGACGTTATGCTCAATAATCTTGCTTGTGATGCCGAGAGTCCCATTTTGTCGTACCCTTTCCGTAAAGATATTCCTTTACTTTATGGTTATCGGCATTATTACTTGATTTCTTTAATATTATTGGCTTTTGTTAAGAAATATTTCTTTTTGTTTTTTTGCCAAAAACAAAACCTACTTATTAAAAAATCTCATAATTTTATCAATCAAGCCTTCTTCTTGCTCCATTTCAGTATTTTCAAGTTTTGCGAGCTTTTGTTGTACTTTTTCATATTCCACCCCTTGCGGAGCAACTTCTAAGTATCGTTTCAAATATTTTACCGCAGATTCTTTATCACGAAGCTTTTCACATAAACTTCCAAGTCTTAACATCAAAGATGTATTTCGCTTATCTGTTTCTAAAAGTTTTTCCAAATATTCGGCTTCCAATCTGTAATCCCCAATACTTTCGCGATAATCTGCCAACTTTTCCAGTGCCGTTCTGTTTGTCGGTTCTAATTTATGAAGTTTTTCATACATTTCCATTGCGTGATGCTTTTCTCCGGAAGTTTCCAACAAATTCGCTAAAGTCTGGATTAAATTTACGTCATCATCTTTTAATTGATACGCATTTAAAAACTCATTTATTGCAATATCCTTGTTTCCTCGAGAAAGATTATATCGCCCCCAACTCAATGCCGCATTATATTCATCACCCTTACCCTCGTAAATAAGAGCGGTCATCTGAAATCCGACAGGTGTATTCGGCAAAAGTT
>ONYB01000164.1 GCA_900321895.1 uncultured Brachyspira sp. | reverse complement strand
TTATACTGCAAAAGATGAAATGACAACAGTTTTCGGGAATATAAAGACAGGCAAAAATCCGAAGATTGATTTGACCTGCAAATCGAAAGCAAGCATAAATAATATATTCGGCATAATTGACAGTCTTGCTCAATCAGTAAACTACAAAGATTTGGAAACTCTTAGTGCAACGGGTGCGATTGATGCAAATTTTAACATAAAAGCAGATTTAAAAAATATAAAATCTGACGGATATTTCAAAATCCCGTCAGCTACCGTAAAATACGGACTGTATAATGTTTTTATTGACAAAATCGGTGCGGATATTGATTTTGCAAATGATATGATTAATATAAAGAATTTTGGGTTTACTATTCTTAATCAACCGTTAAAAGCTTACGGAACAGTTAAACAAGATACAACTTCGGATTTACATCTGACGGCAGATAAATTGCCGATAAAAGGTTTGTTGACTGCTGCGGGGCAGGTCGGTTTATTAAAAGAAAATGATATTCACAGCGGAACTCTTTCCATGGATGCTTCCATAAAAGGCAAATTAGAAAAAGCGGAACCTGTTGTGGATGTTTCGGTGGATAATGTAAATATTCTTAATCGTCCGTCAAATACAGCGGTCAAGCTCGCAAATTCAAAGGTTAATCTTTCGACAGCGACGGACGGCAAAAAATATAAAGGTGTTGTGAATGTAAATTCTGTTCAGGTGATTAATCCTATGGCAAAAGTTTCCGTGCCGAGAGCTAAGGTTACGTTGAATGAAAAAGATGTTTTAATTGATGATACATATTTGAAATTGGATAATTCAAGGATTGATATTTCCGGCAAAATCAGTGATTATGTTTCAAAAGATATAGCGATGGATATTGTGGCGAAGGGTTCGTTGTTTGCAAATGATTTGAGAACGATGATTCCGAATGAATATCGTGCATATACCTCAGGAGCAGGAAAAATCCCTGTTTATATCCATATTACGGGCAATGATAAAGCTCAACACATAAAAGCTCAAGTTTTAGCAACCCCTTCAAATTATTTGAATATTTTGAAAGTTGCTGAATTGAACGGGCGAAATACTCTTATTTCCTCAGATATAAATATTGCTAAAGATTCGTTGAAATTGTCTGATACAGCCTTATATACGACAGGAGCAAACAGGCTTCCCGCAACCGCAGGGGTAAAGCTTGTTCAAGTTTCGGGGACTGTTGACAAACTTTCGTCATCTCAGATTTTAAACGGATTAAATATCTCAACTCCAAATGCCGTTTCTTTTGAAATTCCGGGTTTTAAAAATTCAAAAACAACCGCAAAAATGGATGTAACCCTGAATGGTTCAGCAATAAATCCTTCTTATAGGGGCAGTGTTGACGTTCCGTCCGTTTCTATTCCGACAATTAAAACAACATTAAAAAATATGACGATTGATTTATCTCCAAAAAATATAACAGTGAATACTCCGACAATTTCGGTTGACAATTCGATGATGAAGGCGAAAACTGTATTGAGTACGAATTTTAGCAATGGAGTAATTGTTAAAAATATGGAGTTCTTTGCCGGATTTTTAGATACTGACAGATTGCTAAAAGCAATGACAGGATTGCCTGCACAGACTTCGACATCGTCGGCAGGTGGTGGCGGTTCGTCTGCAAATCTTGGAGTAATTGTTCAGCAGGGAAAAGGTACTATTTCAAAATTTAAATCCGGAGGTATTGCCGCAACGACAATCAACAGTGATTTTAATGTAAAAAATAACACTTTGTATCTGAAAGGATTGAGCGGAAATGCGTTCGACGGTAAATTCAACGGGGATGTGTCAGTAAACTTGATTAACGGGAAAACCGCAGTGGATTTTCACGGTTCCGGCATGAATGCTCAAGATGCAATCGCAGGGGCGGCGGGGTTGAAAAATGCTCTGTCGGGGACTTTAGGGTTTAATGCAAAAGTGAATCTGAACGGTTTTGCTCCGAATGAGGCGGCAATGATGAAATCCTTGAGCGGTTCTGCCAATTTTAGTATTAAAGACGGAACATTAGGTAATATCGGACGTTTAGAAAATCTTTTGTATGCTCAAAATATAGTAGCGAACGGGATTATGGCTGCAGCTTTGACTCCGATAGTAAACATGCCTGTCGTTAAAAGTACGGCTAATTTCAAATCTATTGCGGGTAATATGACCTTCAACAACGGTTGGGCAAATCTTAAATCTGTTAAAACAAGTGGACCTTCAATGTCGACTTACATTTATGGAAAATATAATTTGTTGAATGCTTCAGCAAATGTTATTATTCTCGGCAGATTAGGTGCGGATGTCGTAAAGGTTCTCGGCCCTGTCGGGGAGTTATCCGTAAATAAATTAACTTCTTATATTCCTAAATTTGGTGCTATGACGGGCAAAATTATTAACGCAATGACAACAAATCCTAACGGAGAAAAAATTTCCGAAATACCGGCTTTGTCAGGCGGTAATACGAATTACAAAGATTTTAAGGTGAATTTTAACGGGGGTGTTGAAAGTAGAAGTTCTGTTAAATCTTTTAAATGGTTGTCTGTTTGTGATACTTCTGCGATAGAAGGCGGAACTTTTAAGGATCAATTAAAGCAAAGTCAAAATACAATTAAAAAACTACAACAACAACAACGAGCCGACATTAAAAAAAGTGTGGAAAATGTAAAAGATACCGCAAAACAAACAACAGAAGATGTTAAAAAGCAAATTCAACACACAAAAGACAGCTTTAATGAGGTTAAGAACTTGTTTAAAAAAACGTCAAAACCGACAACTCCTGCTACCTCGGGTACTGCAACGACGACGGCAACCCCTGCCACAACAACTGCGGAGTAGGGTGATATTGAAGTGAATAAGTAAATAGGTGAAAAAGTTAATAAGTTCAAATCTGGTGCGTTGCACCAAAGTTGTTATTGAGCGTAGCGAACGACATGAACTTATTAACGAGCCAAAGTGGGCGAATTTACTTATTAACCTATTCACTTGCCTACAATATACATGCCAGAACCATAAGGATTAGCATTCCAATTTGTACTCCTGTGGTCATGCTTTGGGCAAATTTATTTGAGTCGTATTTGCCAGAAGATTTTTGAGCATTGTAGGCACTTGAAATGCGGTTTGCTCGGGTTTCGTTGTCGTCACTGTCAAATACCGTTCCGAACATGTATTCTTCAATTCGAGCAAGTCGGTTTTCTAAGGTGTCTTGATTGTAGTTTTGTTTGAGTAATTTCTTTTCAACCGTTGAAATTGATGCCTTCTTTTGCTCTCGTGGAGTATAAGACGGATAATCGTTTTCGTACATTGAGTTTTGTCGTTTGTTGAATGAATCATAATCAAACATATCTTTTTGCATATATTTTTTTAGGTGGTAATCTCCGCTAAGCGGAACAACATCCTCTTGATCATAAAATGAATTTGAAGATTGGGCAATTTGGTTGTTCATCAAGGATTGTGGTTTAATTTTGGCCTTCAAACGGTCTACACGGGTGCTTAAGTCATCTGTGTAAGTTTTGTTAAAGGTTTTTTGTTCAAGATTTGCCAATCTTTTTGAAATGTCCTCTTTTGGAAAAGTTTTGTTGAAGGTTTGTTCTTCCATTTCGTCTACCGCAGGGTAGCTGACGTTTGAGGCAGCTTTTGGAGGTGGCGGTTCTTTATAGGAGTCTTGCGGATTCGCAAAAGTGTCCTCTGTCGGAGTTATTTCCTGCCCGATAAGATCTGAGGCAAGGTCTTTTTTGAGCTTCGCAATTCTTTCTGTTTCGGATTTTTTTGAACTTACTCCGTAAACAGTTTCTTCTATTCGGTTAAGTCTTGTTGTATTGTTTTCGTGTGAATATTGAAATCCGTAAAGGTTATCCTCAATTTTCCCAAGAGTGCTTTGGTTTGCATTTAATGCAAATGTGCAGTTTGTGCATAAAAATCCGAAAGTTATTGAAAGTATTATAAATTTTTTCATATTACAACTCCTTAGGCTTAGAATAAACTTCCACAAAACAGTTTTCTATTCGGCGGTGCTGTAATTTTAAATTTGGCTAATACTGGAGCTTTTATTTAGGTCAAAAGTCCTATGTTTCAAATTCTGTAAGACTTTCGGGGAATTGTTTGTGATGTTGAAATTTTTTTTAAAATTTTAATTTCTTAAAAAATAATTAATTTAATCTGACTTTTTGCAAAGTAACGTTAAAATAATAATATAGAAAATTTTATGAATGGAGTTGATATTTATGGTAGATTTTGAAAAATTTACAAATTATTCAAAAGAAATCCTATCATCTGCAAGTGCATTGATGAATGAATATAAAAATTCTGAACTCAAGCCTGAGCATATTATGCTTGCGATGATTAAGGATGCCGGAATCAGTAAAGATTATTTAACAGAATTGAAATTGTTAAATCAAAATTTTATTAACAAAATTGTTAGTGCAGTCAAATCATTTCCGACAATATCGGGTATTCCGAATGCCGGTCAACTTTTTTTGTCGACAGATACATACAAGCTATTAGATTTGGCAAAAGAGGAGTCCGAAAAATTAAAGGATGAATATATCGGAATTGATGCAGTTTTGTTGGCAATGACAAAGGTCGACGGTAGCAATATTCAAAGCATTTTAAAGACTTGCGGAGTTAGTTCCAATTCTGTTTTGAGTGCTATGAAAAAAATAAGAGGTAACAAAAAAGTGGATAATAAAAATGCAGAAGAAAATATGAAAGCTCTTGAAAAATATTCTACGGATTTGACAGAAAGGGCAAGAAAAGGAAAATTAGATCCGGTAATCGGTCGTGATGAAGAAGTTCGTCGAATTATTCAGGTTTTGAACAGACGTACTAAAAACAACCCTGTTCTAATCGGTGAACCGGGGGTTGGTAAAACTGCTATTGTTGAAGGCTTGGCACAACGTATCGTAAGAGGCGATGTCCCTG
>ONYB01000054.1 GCA_900321895.1 uncultured Brachyspira sp. | reverse complement strand
CAATTATCTTCTGCGTAGTGAGAGCAATTCCTGTTGTTGCAGAAAGCGGAAAGTTGTTTGACAAGTAAGGCGGGCGATTGTGGCGAAGTTGAATATTGTATTATATGAACCCGAAATTCCTCAAAATACGGGAAATATTGCAAGACTTTGTGCTTGTACAGGTGCGTCACTGTATCTTGTCGGAAAATTGGGATTTTCTCTTTCCAGTAAGTATACAAAACGTGCAGGGCTAGACTATTGGGATAGTGTTGATTTGCATAAAGTTGATACGATGGATGAATTGTTTGAAGCGAATAAAGGTGCTAACTTTTATTATCTGACAACTAAAACAAAACGATTGTATACTGATATCAAATTTCAGGACGGCGATTTTATCGTGTTCGGCCCTGAAACGAGAGGTTTGCCGGAGGTTTATGTAACCGATAAAAATGCTTTAACCATTCCTATGCGAGAAGGTCAAAGAAGTTTGAATTTGTCAAACTCCGTTGCAATCGTGGCTTATGAGGTAATTCGACAAAATGGACTTTAAAATGCCCGAGAGGGATGAAAATTCTCATAAAGGAACTTTTGGTAAGGTTTTAAATGTTGCAGGCTCGGATTATATGTCGGGGGCTGCACTTTTATCTTCTCTTTCGGCTTTGAAGATAGGTTGCGGGTATTCGTTTTTGTGTTCGACAGAAAGAGTTATCAGTGCAGTTGGGGCACAAACGCAAAATATTGTTTTTGCTCCGCTGAAAAATTTGGCGAAATTGGTGAGAAGTTGTGATGTTTTATCAATAGGTTGCGGGATGTCCACTTCTGATGAGGCAAAAGAAATTTTTAAAACGACATTAGTGAATGTCGGGGATGTCCCTGTTGTTGTAGACGCAGACGGGTTGAATATTTTGTCACAGCTTGAGGGTGTCAAGTTGCCAAAACAGCTTGTTTTAACTCCACATCCGAAAGAGGCATCTAGGCTTTTGAACATTTCTGTTGAGGAAGTTTTGGCAGATATGGAAAAATCAGCAAGGGCGATATCGCACAAGTTTGATTGTGTTACCGTGTTGAAATCACATAGAACGATTGTTTGTTCAAATGACGGTGAAATTTATAAAAATACGACGGGTTGCAGTGCATTAGCAAAAGCCGGCAGTGGGGATGTTTTGTGCGGAATGATTGCAGGATTGTTGGCACAGAAAATGACGCCATTTGACGCTGCAAAACTCGGAGTTTATTTGCACGGGCTTTGTGGCGAGATTGCAGCAAAAACGCTCACTGAATACTGTGTTTTGTCTATGGATTTGATTAATGCGATACCCGATGCGGTAAGGTTAATTTCCCCTCTACCTTTTGAAGAGGATAGAAAATCAATTTGAAACGAAGTTGAAAATTAGATTTTCGAGTGAGGGTAATCATAGCAGTTGTTCCCCTCTACCTTTGGGAGAGGGCTTAAAATCAGCTTGAGGCAATGCCGAAAGGTAGATTTTAAGGGTGAGGGTAATGTTGTGGAGTTTTCTGTTGTGACCCTCACCCGTCTTTGTACGGCTCAATGCTTTCGCCCACAAAGCCTGCCCTCTCCCAGTGGTAGAGGGGATTGTGTGGCTTCACTCTACCGAACTGTTAAGGATAGAGAAGAAGAAATTTTATTTCTTTATCAAATTCCCGTTTGAATCACATTCGCCGAGATAATGATCATTTCTGTCATAGAGCTGGTATATTGTATTACTGAATATCCCGGGTTTACTTACTTTTTCTAAAATGCGGCCGTTTTTTAGATACGTAAATGTTCCAATTTCTCCGTTTGGATAGTCAGTTCTTATGCGCTTTCCGCTTTTGGGGT
Organism: uncultured Brachyspira sp.; assembly: GCA_900321895.1. Taxonomy (GTDB): domain Bacteria; phylum Cyanobacteriota; class Vampirovibrionia; order Gastranaerophilales; family Gastranaerophilaceae; genus Scatousia. Next base: position 1,600 of record ONYB01000054.1, on the reverse strand, counting down.
CAAATAGTTGAGTTTCTACTCCTTTTGAGGTTTTGTTTATGTATTTGAGCATTTTCCCATTTTGGTATACCCATGTCCTTGTTCTGTCTTTGAATTTTTCAACCCTCTTTGTTCGCACTCCATTTTTATCATAGGAGTCGGTTGCGGTATAGTCTTTCTCCCAACTTGTAACTAGTTTTGTATTGCCATTCGGATAATAGTTAGCAGCATAAGCTATTTTCCCATTGTCATAGCACAGGGTTTTAGTTGAATTTTCTTGTTTGTCGTATTCCATCAAACAAGAAAGTTTGCCGTTTTCGTCGTAGTATTCTTTTTTAATTCTTGTGCCATCTGTTCTGCACCAAGTTTTATTGCCGTCACTGTCTTTTTCAATCCATGAACCGTCTTTGTTGTATTGTGTTATTTTTCCGTATTTACCTTTGACCTCAACCCATTTGTTGTTTTCTTTTTTGTAATGGGTTTTGGTTATTTCGTCATAATAGACTCCTTCTTTATAGGTTTTTCTCAAATTTTTAGGTTCGTTGTTATTGTTTTTAACAGGTTCTGAACCTTTTTTATTATCCGCACCTTTGCTTTTATTATTTGTGCCTTTCTTCACCGGAGCAGAACCTTTTTTCTCTTCAGCTTTTTTATCATTATTACCCGCATCGCCTTGAACAGGTGCGGCATTTCCGCCATGTTTTGTTTTACGTGTCGATCTTATTCTATCCAACCATTTTTGTTCTTGTTCTTCGCCGTTATTTTTATCTTCTAATCCACCGGCAATCTTCACTTTAGCTCCCGCAAGCAAGTACATTTTGCCGTTTCTTTCTTTAACTGTGCCTTCAGGATTATTCGCTTTGAAATCCTCAATCTCTTTATTAATTTCTTCTTCTGTCGGCTCGTAATCTTCGTTGTCAGTGTTTTGGGCTTTAAGGGAACGAATAATTAAATCTTTGAAATGTTCCCCTTCTTGAACAGTATAGTCATTATAAGCTTTCTGCTCGGTTTTGCCTTCATCTGATTGCTTATTTGGTTTTGTTTGAGCCGGTTCGTTACCCTCTTGTGTTGCCACTTTTCCTTCGTTATTCGCAGCCTCAGGTTTACCCTCTTGAGTTGCGGCTTGAGGCTTATTGTTATCTTCTTCCGCTTGGGGCTTAGTGCCTTCTTCTGCTTGCAAGTCGTTTATCTCATTCCCGTCATCAGCATAATCCCCATTATCAACAACAGCGTTTGCATAATCCTGTTGCTGTACAGTTTCAGCTTTTGTTTTGTTATAAGTCGTGAAAATCGGCTCTAAACGTTTATCCTCAACTTTTTTTAAATGGTTATCTCCGATTTGTGCTGTTCCAAATTTGATTTCAGAAATTTTAGAAAACATTGCTATACCTTTCATCTTAATTACACATACATGTGCACTTCGTATTTATGTATATATAAAGTATTTGTAAATTATAGAATTGCTAAATATTAGGATTTGTGCGTTACAAAACTTAATAAAATGCGTAAAATGGGGGGCTTTGCTCTTTTTATAAAAAAGAGCAAAAGAAGGGCGGGGTTGTTTCACAACCCCGCCCTTCTTTAAAAACTGTCACTTGTGATTATGACTGAGGAACTTCCT
>ONYB01000163.1 GCA_900321895.1 uncultured Brachyspira sp. | reverse complement strand
TTCAAGTAGATATCAGTCTTTTTCGGATACATTGTATCAATAATCGCAACTTTTTCACTTCCTTTAACCAGGTAAGAATTGTAAGTCGTACCATGCTCAAGCGGAATGAGTTCATCAAAGATTTTTCTTTCACAATCGTTCAAACCGCAATAATATACGCTATTTTTAATTTCCGAAAATTTCATTTTCCAAATTTCTCCTTATCTTTTAAAAGGCTTTGCTAAAAATGCAAAGCCGATATATTTTCTATTAACTTATTGTTTTTCAAACAAGTCCTTGCCTACACCGCAAAGAGGGCAAGTATAATCGTCCGGAAGCTCTTCAAACGGGATGTTGTCGTTTTCTGCAGGATCATAAACATATCCGCAAACTGTACAAATGTATTTGTCCATAATTTTCTCCTTTTAGTCTTTGCAGTCTTTGCATAACCCGTGGATTGCGATATCGTATGAAGTTACAACAAAGCCTGTTTCTCCTTCTATTTTTTCGACGATATGCGGGGCAATGTCCTCGCTCACATCAAAAACTTTCTTACATTTATCACATATAAAATGGTAATGTACATGAGTATTGTGGTCATAATGGGAGGATGATTCCAATCCGTCAATTTTTTTGATAATACCTTTATCAGCCAGTTGGTTCAAATTCCTATACAAAGTTGCAAGACTGATTTTAGTGTCCTCTTCTTTCAAAATTTCGTAAATATATTCTGCCGTCGGGTGGACGACATTGTTTCTTAAAGTATCTAAAATAATTTCTCTTTGCTTTGAATAGTTCATCTTATTCCCTAATCGATAACAATTCTTATTTTTATCTAAAAACTTTGATTTGTCAAGGATTTTTTTAGAATTTTGATAATTTTTGTAAATTTTGGCAATTTTTTGTTTATGAAGGTTTTAATATAAATATGGTAGCAGGTATAAACAATTCAATGCAAAATTCCGATTTAAACGTAGGAGTGGTTGTTCCGCCGAACAAGCACTACAAGCCTGTGTTGTTTTCAGATAGGGAAGCTTCGGACAAGTTCACGGCGATGAACCGAGAAATTAAAGCGGAGCAAAAACATTATTCGTTTGAAGATACAAAAAAAACGCCAACCCTCGTAAAATGGCTCGCAGGGATTACGGGGCTCGGAGCTGTGGCTTTATTTTTATTTTCAAAATTTAAAAAATAGTTTTACATTTCTTTAAAAAATCTTAAAAACATGTAAACCTCTTATTGTTTATTGTAATATGTTGGAAGATATAGAAAGAGGTTTTAATGAATACAGCAGTTTTAGTAGGACGTGTCGGCAGAGATGCCGAAATTAAATATTTTGAATCAGGCAAAGTTAAGGCAAACTTTTCAGTTGCCGTAAACCGTTGGGATTCAAAAACTAAATCAGAAGTTACAGACTGGTTTAACGTTGATGTTTGGGACAAGCAGGCTGAGTTTGCAGGTGAATACGTTAAAAAAGGCATTCAGGTAGCAATCGACGGCAGAATTGCCCAAAATAAATGGACTGATAAAGCTACGGGCAACGAAAGAGAAAATTTCTTGGTCGTTGCAAACAGTATCAGATTGTTAGGTTCAAGAAGAGACGCTGAAGTTTTATGATAATACATCCGAGTACAGTTGCCATTATAGCAGATGACCTCACAGGGGCAAACGACAGTGCACTACAGTTTCAACAACAAGGTGCTGCCGTTCAAATTTTGTTGGACACAAAAAATGAACCCGTAAACCTTGAGAACACTCAAACCTGGGCAATTTCAACAGAATCCCGTAATATTGAACCTGTCGAGGCTTATAAAAAAGTAACTCAAGCCGCAAGGTTTTTCAAAGAAAAAATCAACCCTGATTTTTATTACAAAAAAATTGATTCTACAATCAGGGGAAATATTGCGGTAGAGGTACTTGCACTGTTAGACGAATTAGATTTTGATGTATCTGTCATAATTCCGGCATTTCCGGCAGAAACTCGAGTTACTGTTGGCGGCTACCACCTTTTGAGAGGGGTTCCAATCGAAAGAACCGAAATGGCTCGTGATCCTTATTCCCCGATTTTTGAATCACACTTGCCAACACTTTTGAGGTCGCAGCTTGACGAAGAAAGCAAAGATTTGGTCGGTTTGATTGAGCTCAAAACCGTAATGAAAGGTGCGGGTCCGATTATCAGAGAGTTAAACAATTTGATTTTTCAGGGCAAAAAGCTCATCGTCACCGATGCAATGTCGACTGTTGATATTGAACAGGTTATTCTTGCAATAGGAAAATGTGAACACAAAATTTTACCAACAGGAACTGCCGCTGCAGCAAGGATTTTGAGCAAAGAGTGGTTGCCTGATTTAGAGCCACAACAGTTTGCAAGCACTCTTCCGGAGCTTCCGAAATTTGTAGTTTCAGGCAGTGCAACACAAATTACGGCAAATCAGATTGACAAGCTTGACGAAAGTGACGAGTTTGAGAACCAACTTATCATAAGCCTTGATATGAAAACAATTTTGGGCGGAGTGACCGATGAACTTGTCGACAGGGTTGTAAATAATCTCGGCAACAACAATATCGTTGTTGTGCACACTTCAAAATTAATCAAAGATTTTGACGGATTTTCTGAAGATTCTCTCAAAGCGGAACTTACAAAAGCGTCGCTGGCATGGGTTATAACAGATTTTCTTGCAGAATTGACAAAGAGAGTTCTTGCCAAAAAGAAAACCATTTTGATTACGCTCGGTGGTGAAACCTCCTACAAATGCTGTTCTGCAATAGGAGCAACTCAACTTCAACTGATAGACGAAGTTGCACCTGCGATTGCCTTGAGCAAAGCAAACAGTGAACAGTGGATTGTCACAAAATCAGGCAATCTCGGTAGCATAAACACATTAATAGATATTTTGAAATATTTTGAACACCATGAATAATTATTCTGAAAAAATTGCAATTACGACGGGCGATCCGAACGGAATTGGGGCTGAAATTACGATTAAAGCCTTGAAAAAGTTGGATTTACCGGCTGATAAAATCCTACTTGTATCAAATCGCAAGGTTTTGGATTTTTACGGCAAGTTGGACAAAGACTACGAAATTATCGAAATTCCGTTTAATTCTGAAATCAATGCCGGCATGGTCACAAAAGAAGGAGGCGAATTTTCCTTCCAATCTTTGAAAAAGGTTTGCGAAATGCACCCAAAAGCAATCGTAACCGCTCCTGTTGCAAAAAATGCACTTCATCTTGCGGGACATATTTTTAACGGACAAACAGAAATTTTGGAGCATTACCTTTCGCATGATGGACAAAAAGCCGAAATGCTTTTTGTTGCGGGCAATTTTAAAGTTCTGTTGCTCACAAGACACTGTGCCTTAAAAGAGGTCACAATTTCAAAGGATTTTGTCGCAAACAAAATTTTGAACCTTAAAAAGTTTTTTAAAGAGCACTACCAAATTCAAAATCCCAAATTTGCACTTTGCGGATTTAACCCGCATTCAGGTGAAGACGGGATTTTGGGTCGTGAAGAAATTGAGATTTTACACCCTGTTGTTGCAGAATTGAGAAAACTCGGAGTTGATATTTCTGACCCGCTTCCTGCGGACACCCTTTTTGTAAAAGCTGCAAAAGATTATCTTTCAAAGGCTCAACAGCCAACCTATGACGGCTATATAGCAAACTACCATGACCAAGGTTTAATTCCGATAAAAACCGTTGCGGGGGACAGCACAGTCAACATGACAATCGGGCTTGATATTATCAGGACTTCTCCTGGACATGGGACTGCGTTTGATATTGCTGGTAAAGATATCGCAGACGAAAACGGCATGATTTCTGCAATTAAAGAGGTTTTATAAGATATCAGCGGGTGACTTTAATATCCTAGTCATCATCGTCGTCGTCAAGTCCATCTTTCAATTTAAACTTGAAAGAAAAAAAGTCGTATTTCTTGATATCAACTTCTTCACCTTTGCTTGCGTAAGAAAACGGGGAGTTTTCGTAAACAGAAACCGCACCTGACTTAAACCTGTTACCCTCTTCGTTTTTTACAACCCCTTCAACGGCATGATAGCCGAGGCTAATCCCTTTTACAAAGTGCTCTCCGACGGTTAGTGCCGTGTTTTTGGCAACATTTACAGGGTCAATTTTGAATTGAGGGGAGTATTTTCCGACGATACCCTCTTGAATGCTATGTTCTTTGTTGTTCAAATCCGTGTAGCTGACGGGAGTTACGTTGAATTTTGCATTTCTTTTCAGTCGTTGCGGGTCTTTTATATCCAAAACCTTGAACTTCAAAGTATAGCCCGACTTAATATCTGCCCCAGGGGCAAGCCAAACATCATTGAATGCCTGAACCTCGATAAATTCAACAGGATTTCCCGTATTAAAATCACTCAATGCCATAACCTGCAT
>ONYB01000161.1 GCA_900321895.1 uncultured Brachyspira sp. | reverse complement strand
GGTGAAATTGCTCATCAGGGCATAAAATTAAAAGTTGATATGTCAATTTTGGAGAAAAATCTTTTGGTTTGCTCTGATAACAACGAAGATTCAAATGTTCTTGTTGAAAATTTTGTTTACCAGTTGAATAACGAAAATCATAAAGTGCTCGTTATTGATACGGACGGCTCTTATTCCGGTCAAAAGTTGGATTTTGGAATAGATTTCAAACTTCCTTTGAACTACGAAACCTTGAACTTTATCTATGACCACGACCTGAAAGATATTGAGCCTACAAGCAAGGCTGTTATTCAAGATATTTTCCTTGAAATGCAAGAGTATTCAAAAACCGTGCTCGACAAATTTATTCCGTTTAACACCTTTATGCAGGTTGTGGATGCTCAATACAGAGAACTCGGTATTCCTGAACTTTTGCTTTTGAAAAATAAACTTTTGAAATATAAAGAGGCTGACGTTTTTGCTCAAACTCCTGACGAAATCCAAAATTTGAGAAGTTTAATCAGAGCAAATTCGACAAATATTTTGAACATTTCGGACGTAGATGATGTTTTGCAGAATGAAATTATCAAATATGTCTACGATACCGTTGACGCTTTGGATTTGTTCGTTTACGCTTTTGTTCCGCTAAATAACGATAATGCGGACAAAAAACTCATCCGACAAATGCTCGGCAAAGACAAAATTCATACAACTCTTGTTTGCTCGCACAATTTCAAATATATTTATGAACTCAAAGAACGTGCAAATAATATGATTTTGTTTGCTCCGCAAACGCTGCAACACGACTTTTCGGCATACAATACTTTTTTGAATAAGTTGAATTCTGACGAATTTATTATTTACGGTAAAGCGACCCAAAATATTCCGCTAATCGTGAAATTGGTGTCAATGCTTGATGCTCCTGAGGAAGAAGAAAATGTTGTGGAAGAGGTTGCGACAGAACCTGAAACAGAAGAACATCAAGTCGAGGAAGAACCGATAGAGGATGAATTTTCTGACGAGTCAAACTCTTATTCTTACGAAACCTTGATGGAGGACACCGCAATTACTCCTGAACCCGAACCTGTGGAGGATGTTGAGAAAACAGAACCTGAACAAGAGGAAGAACCTGCCGAAGAAGTAGAAGAAGAGGCAGAACCTGTTGAAAACGAGGAAAGCTCCGAAGATGTTGAGTCCTCAGAAGAGGTGGAAGAGAAGGTTGGAGAAACAGTTGAGGCGGAAGAACCTCAAACAGATGATTTTGAAACTGCTCATCCGGAAGAATTTTTCAACACCGAGGAAATCAGTTCTTTCATTGACAAAGAAATTGAAGAAGAAAGTCTTGTCGCTCCTGAAAATTCCGAGGAGGAAGAGGCAAATGACAACGTAATAGATGCTGATTTTAACGAAATTAATGAGTCTGAAAACCTTGAACCGGTTGAAGATGAGCCGGTTGAAGAAGAAACTCACGTAATGCAACCGAGCGAAGAAGCTTTGGCAGAACTTCCTGAAATCAAAGAAGAAGATTTGTTACCGCCGTTGGATGACGAAGTTCAAGATACAGTAGTTCCGACGGTCGAACCTGATTTGAGTGAAAAGATTTCTAACGATGTTAATGAATTGATTTACTCTTCCGAAAAAGAAGAAGTTCCGATGATTGATGAAGTTGTCGAGGAAGAACAAAATGCACCGACAGAGGCTGATCTTTTGCCGGAACAGGAAGACGACAACTTGACCGAAGAGGATTTGAACTTTATTCAAGACGTGAATACACCTGTTGAAGACAGTTCCCTCCCTGTTTATCCTGCGGAAGAAAATACGGAAAATGCTTCTGCCACAACTTTTGAGGCAGGTGATCACGTATCACACCCTAAATACGGTGAAGGTATTGTTGAAAAAATAATCAAATACGGTAGCAAATCGCTTTGTTCAATCAGCTTTGTGAATATTGGCAGACGGCTTTTAGATCCCGCAATTTCAGAAATTACAAAATTATAAGTCTTGAAGGCTTAAAAATAAATTAAAAATAAAAATTTTAAATAATTCTTAAATTCGCCGCACCTTTCAGGTAGGCGAATTTAGGTTTAAAATCATTTTCGCAGTTAACTACAATAAGAATTCTAAGGCATTTTTGCAGTGAATTTGGAACATTTAGTTCGTGAAAACACATCATTGCAGCGTTGTTCCAATTAAAGTCCATTCTTGCAAATTTTGCGGGGAACTCGGCGTTCAAATCCTCAGTAAGAGTAAAAATTACGTGAGAAATCTTTTCTTCATTAAGATTATTTAACTCAATAAGTGTCGACAAAAGCTCTTTTGTTGCTTGTCTTATTGCCTCTGCAGTGTTTTCGTCGACAGTAATTGCTCCTCGAATACCTTTTGTTAGCATAAACACCTGCTTTTTAAGCCGTTGTACCAATCTCGAGCATTCATTTCGCTTTTGCCTTCTGGTTTTACTTTTATCAAAAGTAAACAGCCTTTGCCGCAAGCAACTTTAACTCCGTCTTTGCCGACTCCCAGAATTTCTCCGCATTTACCCGAACCTTCTATCGGAGAGGTTTGCAAAACTTTGATAAGTTTTCCGTCGTGAATAAAGTGTGCTGACGGAAATTTGTAAATCCCTCTGACAAGATTATGGATTTCTTCTGCGGATTTCGTCCAATCTATTACGGTTTCTTCTTTCGTCAATTTGTTTGCCATGCAAACTCCGTTTTCGCATTGTGGTGTTGGTGTAATTGTCTTTGCAACAAGTCCTGTTAATGTCTTTTCCAACAGCATTGGTGAACATTCGCTGATTTCTTCAAAAAGCTCTTCGCAGTTCATTGTTTGAGATATTGGAATAACTTTTTTTATGCAGATATCACCACAGTCCAAGCCGAGTTCTGTTATCATTGTGCAAATACCTGTTTCTTTGTCGCCGTTGATAATTGCACGTTGAATTGGGTTTGCCCCTCTGTATTTCGGCAAAAGAGAGGCGTGAAGGTTGATTGTTTCGTATTTCGGAATATCTAAAACCTCTTGCGACAAAATCTGCCCGAATGCAAAAGTTACAAAGAAATCAGGGTTTAACTTTTTCAATTCCTCTTGAATTTCAGGTTCTTTTCTGATTGATTTAGGTTGAAATACAGGCAAATTGTGTTCAAGTGCAAAAATCTTTAGCGGAGGCATGGTAAGCTTATGCCCTCTGCCTGCGGGCTTGTCAGGTTGCGTAACAACACCTACAATTTCGATTTTTTCAGAATTATATAAGTATTCAAGCGATTTCAGTGCGATTTTTGGTGTTCCGAAAAATACTACTTTAATCATTTTCGAGCTCTTCCTCCAAAACTGTATCTACAATCAATCTGTCCTCATCAATCGGCGGAAGGTGGTGTTTTGCAAGAACTTCATCGGTTTCAAAACGGTTAACGCAGTGGTCGATAAACAAAATCCCGTCTAAGTGATCGTATTCGTGCTGGACTGCACGAGCAAGCAGACAGCCGTCCTTTGCTTCAAGAATAAATGGTTTACCATTTATATCCAGAGCTTTAACCGTTACATTTTTGTAACGTTTTACCGCGGTGTATGCTTCCGGAAAGCTTAAGCACCCTTCATCTTCAACGATTGCCCCTGATTTTTTAATAATTTTCGGGTTGATGAAAACCATTGGTTTCATCGGGTGATCTTTTGTTGAGGCATCAATGACATAAACTCTCAAATTAACACCGATTTGCGGTGCAGCAAGTCCTACTCCATTGTAGGTATACATCGTATCAAACAAATCCTGTACTAAATCCGTAATCTTTCTTGAAACTTTATGTACTTCTTTAGATGGTTCTCTAAGAGAAGGTTCTCCATACTTTACAACTTTCTTTATCGCCATTTTTACCTCTTACTTTTTTATAAAATTATACAATACTTTAATAATTTCCGCAATTATCTTACGTTCAAAAATTTGTGAACTTGCGGAATTAATCGCACTTTCGGGTATTTTGAATAAATTCTGTCGAAAATCTCTTCACAAAATTCAACGGAAACACTCATTTTATCTTCAATCATCATCGGCTGTAAAACTATTTCAAAATTAAATCTTTTAGCAAGTTCAATCGCAGTTTTGATTTCTTCTTCCGTAATATTTTCGTCAAAAACAATTTTTGCAAAAACCTCTTTATTTGCGGAAATCTCAAAAAATTTTTCTAAAATGTGCTGGTCGATATCCATGCCAGTGGCACTTTTGAGCTTAATATCAGCTGATATTATATCAACCCAATTCACAACCTCTAAAAGATTTTCAGGTAAAGTTCCGTTAGTTTCAAGATAAATCGTATGATTGCTTTTTTTTGCAAGCGGGAAAAAATCTTTCAAAAATTCTGTTGACATAAGCGGTTCTCCGCCTGTTAACGAAATAATTGCAGGGTGTTCCGGATTTAGTCTTTCTACTTCATTCAAAAGTTCTTGCGGGGTGTATGTTTGCGATTTTGAAGGATCAAAATCTGTATCGCAATATTTACATTTTAAATTACATTTGCAAAACCTTACAAATATTTGGCTAGTACCGACGTAAGGCCCTTCTCCTTGGATTGATTTAAAAATTTCTCTAATTTTAGCGGTTTTAGTCATGGATGGTGTTTTCTCTGATATTTCCTGTTGATAATTTTTGCAACTTCTCGTAAAGTCTGATTTCGTCATTACTCAAACTTTTTGGAAGCTGTATTTCTACAGTAACTATCATATCACCAAATTGATTATTTGTCTTTAGTCCTTCCCCTTTTAGTCGGAATTTTTGCCCCGTTCTGGTCATTGGCGGAATCGTGAGCAGAACTTTTCCGTCAAAAATCGGAACTTCTACTTTCCCGCCAAGTACAGCCTCAAACGGGGTTAGGGGCATCAGATAGAGAATGTTGCTGCCGTCAATTCGGATATTAGAATTTGGCTCTACTCTG
>ONYB01000160.1 GCA_900321895.1 uncultured Brachyspira sp. | reverse complement strand
GGCAATAATGTTATTGTCGGTGCCGGTGCAAAAGTTCTCGGAAATATTACACTTGGTGATTTTGTGCGAGTCGGTGCAGGTTCTGTTGTGGTGGAAGATGTTCCTGAGTATTCTACCGTTGTCGGTATCCCCGGAAGAGTCGTTCATCAAAAGATTAAGGATGAAAACGGAGTTTTGATGCATAACAGAATTCCTGATCCCGTCAAGTGTGAGCTTAACCGTTTGAAATATGAAGTTCAAGATCTTAAAGAAGCTTTGAAGAATATAGAAAATAGTAAATAAATATTACATGAGTATGTATATATTTCTTGAAATTTAACCTTGAGTAAATACAATGGACATAGGGTTAGCGTGTATTTACACTACGAAATACAAGATTAGAGAAAGGTTATTTTAAGAGGGGTAGAGATGATAAAACTAAATTACAGGAATGCTGATGCGAAAGTTGTCGGAAATGACAATGGACTGGATATTCAGGGTGAATTCACTGCGTATCAGGATAAGATTTCTGAAATTATTAAAAATTTAAATCAGTGTAAAGATAAGCCTAACCAGTGGTTGCAGTGGATGAATCTCGGATATAATGAAGAAACCCTTTGGTATGTGAAAGAATATGCCGCAATGATAAAAGGCAGGTTTGAAAACGTTCTTGTGTTGGGGATAGGCGGCTCTGCACTCGGCGGAATGGCGATGACAGAAGCTCTTTTGAAACCTTATTGGAATTTGCTTTCTGAAGAACAACGTGACGGAATGCCAAGAATTTTCTTTCTCGATAATATTGACCCTGATACAATGACTGGGTTGTTAGATTTCTTGGATTTAAGCAAAACTTTAGTAAATGTTATAACAAAATCAGGTTCTACTGCCGAAACAATGTCGCAATTTATGATTGTGAAAGACAGATTGGAAAAAGAGCTTGGAGATAATTACAGATACAATATTGTTGCAACAACAGATAAAAGAACAGGTATTTTAAGACAAATTGCAGAACAAGAAGGTTATAAAACTTTTGTGGTGCCTGATGATGTCGGCGGAAGATTTTCTGTATTTTCTGCGGTTGGATTGTTGCCAATGGCATTGGTCGGTATTGATATTGATGCTGTAGTTAACGGTATTAAAGATATGGATTTGGCATTGAAAAATACCGATATAAAAGAAAATATTGCAGCTCAAAATGCACTTATTCATTATTTAATGGATACGAAAAAGGGCAAAAATATGTCTGTGATGATGCCGTATTCAAGTCGATTGAAATATGTTTCGGATTGGTATGTTCAACTTTGGGCGGAATCTCTCGGGAAAAATAAGGATAATGAAGGGAATGATGTTCACGTAGGTCCAACACCGATTAAGGCTCTTGGGGCAACCGATCAGCATTCTCAAATTCAGCTTTATAACGAAGGTCCGAATAATAAGATTATAAACTTTATTCGAGTTGAAAATTTTGATAATATTCTTGAAATTCCGAACATTTTTGAATATACGGGAATAAATTATCTTGCTGGCAAGACAATTAACCGTTTGATGAATGCGGAAGCTGATTCAACAAGAGTTGCACTTGCGGATTACGAAAGACCGACAGTTACGATTTCTATTCCAAAAGTTGATGCGTATAATTTGGGACAACTTTTGTATATGTTTGAGGTTCAAACAGCTATTGCCGGAGCTTTGTATAATATAAATACGTTTAATCAACCTGGAGTTGAGCAGGCAAAAAATTATACGTATGCTCTTATGGGACGTGCAGGTTACGAGGAATCTGCAAATATGTTGCAGGAACGCATGATAACTGTTTAATTTTTTATTAAGTTTTTTCAAAAATCCCTTTTTATCAAAATTTTTCATTGTATAATTAATCTATGCAAGAAAAATCTAAATCAAACAAAAAATTATTTGTAATATCGGGCTCATCAGGTGTCGGCAAAGGCACTGTGTTGAAAAAGTTTATGGAAAGACATCCTGACTTTATGCTTTCAATTTCTTGTACTACAAGAAAGCCGAGGATTGGCGAAGTTGACGGGGTGAACTATTTTTTTGTAACTCCGGAGGAATTTCAAAACAGTATTGATAACGACAAGTTTTTGGAATGGGCGGAGTTTGCCGGAAATCGTTACGGTACGAAGAAAAAGTTTATTAAGCAATGCCTTGATGAAGGGAAGAATGTAATCCTTGAAATTGATACTCAAGGAGCATTTCAGGTCAAAAAACAAATGCCGGAAGCCGTTCTTATTTTTATTTGTCCGCCGTCACTGGAAGCTCTTGAAAATCGTTTGAGAGGCAGGCATACCGAGAATGAAGACGCTATTCAAAAACGTCTTCACGAGGTTAAAATTGAGCTTGAACGTGCAAAAAATTTTGATTACAGAGTCATAAATGATGAAGTGGAACGGGCAATTACCGAGCTTGAAAAAGTAATTGATGAGGAGCATAAAAAATGTTAAGCGGTAAAAATGTTTTAATCGGGATAACCGGTGGAATTGCTGCCTATAAAATCTGTGAATTAATTAGGATGTATAAGCGAAATGGTGCAAATGTCAGAGTAATTTGCACTCCGAACGCTCTCAATTTTGTGGCAAAACTGACTCTTCAAAACCTCAGTCAAAATGAAGTCGGAGTTGATGAATTTGAGGTTTCGGATTTTAAGCCTGAACACATTTCTTATGCAGATGAGGCAGATGTTATAGTTATTGCTCCCGCAACCGCAAATACGATTTCAAAAATTGCCAATGGGATTTGTGATAATCTTTTGACCTCGATCGTTTGTGCTTTTAAAAAGCCTGTTATTATTGCACCTGCAATGAATTGTAATATGTGGGGAAATCCTATTATTCAAGAAAATTTGAAAAAATTAAAGGCTGTCGGATATCAAATTTGTGAGCCCGAAAGCGGATATTTGGCATGCGGATATAATGGTGTCGGCAGGCTTTGTACTTTAGAAAAAATCTTTGACAAAACCGTGGAAGCCCTCCACGCAAAGGCTTCTTCCGGGCGAAAGGTTGTCATAACCTCCGGAGGAACGATTGAGGAACTTGATCCTGTTCGTTATATTTCAAATTACTCATCGGGTAAAATGGGGCTTGCGTTAGCTGATGAGGCTTTTAAAAACGGTGACGAGGTCGTTCTTGTAACAACAAAAGAGGTTGAAAGACCTTACAAAGTCGTTAAAGTTAAATCAGCTTTAGAAATGCAAAATGCCGTTAATAACGAGTTTGATACTGCGAATGTGATAATAATGGCAGCCGCCGTAGCCGATTACAGGGCAAAAAATGTCGCACCGCAAAAAATGAAAAAGACGTCGAGTGACGAAATCACGATTGAACTTGTCAAAAATCCGGATATATTGAAAGAACTATGTGACAAAAAAGCTGTTAGCAAAAATTCACCGCTTATTGTCGGATTTTGTGCGGAAAGCGAAAATTTGCTTAATAACGCAAAAGAAAAAATTCAAAAAAAAGGATGCGATTTTTTAGTAGCAAACGATATTTCGAGAAAAGATATCGGATTTTCAAGTGATTACAATGAGGTGACGATTTTGGACAAAAACGGCAACGCAACTCAACTTGAAAGAGCCACAAAAACAGAAATTGCACGCTTGATTTTGGATTATATAAAATAAAAGGTTTTATTTTGGACAAATACGAAATTGTTAAAAAAATAGAAAATTTTGCACCGCCTGAACTTGCGGAAAAATGGGATTGTTCGGGTTGGAGTGTAGAAACTCAAAATCGTGAAATCAACCGTGTAATGCTTTGCCTTACAGTGACGGACGAGATTATAAAACAGGCAAAAGAAAAAGATTGTGAGATGATTGTGTCGCATCATCCGTCGTTTTTTGTTCCGCTCAAGTGGAAAGATGTCGACATCTACTCCGCTCATACAAACCTCGACAGGACGCACGGCGGAACAACCGACACTCTGATTGAAACGATTTTTCCAAATGTTCAGGCAGGAATTTTGGAGGACGGGTTTACAAGGGTTGTTGATTATGAAATCAGCGTGGCAGAGTTGGCAAAAAAACTCCGACAAATATCACCGAATTTGAGATATGTAAATAACAACGGGATACAGATTCTCAAAAAGATTGCCTTTTGTGCAGGCAGTGGCAATGAATTTATTGAAGAAGCCCGCAAGATAGGGGCAGATGCTTTTGTCACGGGGGATTTAAAATTTCATTCGGCACTTGAAAGCCATATTGTATTATTTGATATCGGACATTTTGAGAGTGAAATCCTTGTGCTATCAGTGTTCGAGAGGCTGTTAGAAGGCGTTGAAACAGTCAGAGCGATAGAAAGAAGTCCTTTTATTTATTAAAATTGGTTCTTGACATTCAGTTTTTTGTTAGGTAAAATAAAAGACGTAATGAATATTGGGATGTCGCCAAGTGGTAAGGCAGCTGGTTTTGGTCCAGCCATTCGGAGGTTCGAGTCCTTCCATCCCAGTATTTTTTTGTACTAAATTATGGAGTTTTAGGAATTATGGGAGTTTGGCCTGAAAGTTATATGCATAATCCCAATGTTGATAAGCCAATCGAACAGATTTGGGATGATATTGATGCGTATAGTTTTGAAGAACGATATGAGGATGACAAAAACCTTCACAACGGGATTTTGTTTGTGTCCCCTATCCCTCCGCTGAATTATAAGGGAAAGTTTTTGAAAGGGTTCTGTTATTCTCAAGGTACAAGAATTCTTTTGGATAAATACCCTGATTTGAAAAAGCTTTACATAGTTTGTGCAAATTCAATGTTTTCATCTTATCCGTGGTCAGCAAAGGCGGATGTCTATTTTACGTGTTATAAGAATGAAGCAAGGGAAAAATATTACAAAAACAAATATCCTGATAGAAAAAATATTGTATGTTTGCCGTTACAGGATGCGGATTGGTTGAATGAATATACGATTGCTCCAATTCCGAATACGGTAAAAACAATAGATGTTTTTGCGGTTTCGACACCGTTTCCGGTTAAAAATCTTCCTGTTATTGCAAAAGCTCTTCTTGTGTATGAGCAAAAATATGGCAAGGTTTTAAAAATGACTTATGCAATCGGGCAGCGTTGCACTCATAAGCGAGAGGACGGTTCACTGGATTATTCGCAACTCGGGGATTATGGTAAAAATGTTTTAATTGAAGTTGATAAAATTCTCGGAGATACCAAAAAGTATATTAATTTTGAGCCGTATATTGATTATAAGGATTTGTCTAAATATTATTCTTCATCTCGTTGTGCGGTTTTGGGTTCGCTAATCGAGGGTAAAAATCGGTTTATTAGTGAGGCAATGAGTTGTGACACACCGATTGTCGTGTTCAAAGATTTCAACAAGTATTCAAGAGGGGATTATCCTGTATTTTTCGGAAATAGTGGGGAATATGTACCCGAATTCACACCGGAATCTCTTGCGGATACCATTCACAAAGTTATTACAAGTCCACAAAATTACGAGCCGAGAAAGAATTACCTAATCCACAACGGCAGAAAGAATTTCGTAAACACCGTTGTCGACTCAATTCCATACTATAGAGAAAATCTTCCTGACTGGCAGGAGGGTCGAATTATGGACAACGTATGGCTTGATATGGCATGTTGGGACAACTACCACATGAGTTACCACGACTACGTTTACGGAAATTCTTACGCAACTTCCTATGTTGCAGGATTAGAAAAAATAGACACTTTATTGCAAACACTTTCTACAAAATTCGGGATTTCTTGGTATAACAAACAAGATTAATTAAAAAATTATGTCCATTCGCTGATGTCTTTATGGCTTGCCCCCCAAACATCGGCTTGATAGTTGGTAGTTTTGCAATATTTGCAGAACGGATGCGGGGCTTGCATTACGTTCAGCAAAGTGTCCCAGCTTTCGACTTTATAAATATCCACATAGTCAAAATCCGACACCTTCAAGTCTTTACCGAAGAATTTGTTAAAATGTTCAATATGAGCAATCGTACAACAAGGGTAAAGTTTGCCATGTTTCAGGGTTGCACAATTTTTTAGGGTACAGTGTTTGTAAGAATTCAGCCAATACTGACCACCCTCGACATCCAGCGGGCATTTAGTCCAGAATTTTTCGTCCTGCTTTGTTCTCGCTGTCGAGGTATAACCGTAAAAAACGCCGTATTCCGCAGCCTTTTTAGCCATTGGGGACAAATCTACGGACAGGTCGTATTTTGAAATCCAAAGTTGAATATTGTAACGTTTGCAAGCTTTCCAAAAGCGTTCTTCCATTTGGCTGAGCAAAATTCCGTTTGAAATTATGACAAGTCTTGTATTAGGAAAAAGTTTTCTTGCAATCGGGAAAAAGTCCACAATTTCCGGGTGCAAAAGTGGTTCACCGCCAAGCATAAAGATAGAACCGACTTCCCCTTTCGAGAGTTCTGCAAACCTTGTCAAATCTCTTTCAAATTCGTCAATATCAAGGAAAAACTTTTCCGCAAGTGGCGAAAAATGCGTACAACCTTTACAATTAAGGTTACAATGGTCAACTAAATGAATATCAATTTTTTCTAACATAAGGACATTATACGGCAACGCACAAGCGTTGACATCATACGAATACGTGAAAATTAAAACGATTGGTAGATTTGTTTTGGAAAGGTGAATAAGTGAATAAGTGAATTCGCCCTGCTCGGGCTCGTGAATAAGTTCTTTATGGGTGCTACGCACCAAAGCTACTTTTGAGCGAAGCGAACGATAAGAACTTATTCTCTTATTAACATATTCACTTATTTACTTCAAATGCTGAACCACTTCACATACTCTACCAATCACGACACTCTACAAATCCACATTGGATTCTTTGATTGGTGCACCGATTACACGCTCAAGCTCTGCGGCATTCACGTTGTAATCCAAGAGGTTTGAATAGTAGTCAAGTTGTGCGTTTAGGTAGGAATTTTCCGCATCTTTAAATTCGATAGCATCACCCAACCCTACCTGATATCTTCTAAATGCTTGGTATTGACGTTCTTTTGCCTGCTGAAGTGCTAATTTTGACACTCCCAAACTATCGTGCGAATTCATCAGGTTGATATACGCACTTTTCACTTCCAAATAAACATTCTGACGTTCTTGTTCGTAATCGGCTACGTATTTTTTGTAGGTTGCTTTCGCCTCATCAACTTGTTTTTTCAAGAGCATTATGTTCATGGAGGAATAATTTAACTGCACACCGAGTTGATAACCGTAATCGCTGTCAACTTGACGACCACCGTGACTATATGAACCGAACGCACCCAAATCCGGTGTAAACGAGCGTTTTGCACTTCTGACATTCATTTCTGCCGCATCGACTTTCTTTTTAGCAGACAAAAGTGCCGGACGAGAAGATTCTGCAACACTCAACAAATCTTTAAAATTAACCTGATATTCCTTCGTGTTGAGTTTGTCTTTCAAAATAACCCCTTCAAGCTCCGGAATACCTACTGCATTTGCAAGTTGTGCCGCCGCAAGCTCAAGGGTATTTTTCGCCTTAATAAGATTTACTTTTGCGTTACCCATATTATACTCGGCAGTCGTAACATCAATTTTAGCTTTTTTACCGATATTATATTGAGCTTTAGCCTGTTTAAGTTGAAGTTCAAAATCCTTTACGGTATCCTCATAAACCGCTTTTTGAATTTCTGCAAACAACAAGTTATAATATGCGACTTTTACATTATAAATAACACTTTCAATGCTCATTTCAGCATCATATCTTGAAGATTCGTAATTTCTTCTTGCCAAATCTGCATTAGCTTTTGTTTTGCCGAAATCAAACAACAAAAGATTTGCCGAAAGTGTCGGAACGTAATACATATTGTATTTTTGGGTCATCATTCTGGAATACGCACCACCCATAGTCATAAGCATATCGTTTCTCGAATAACTTACTCCTGCACTGACTGTCGGAAAATAATTAGACCATGCCTGCCCGATACGAGTTTTATAGATTTCCGAATTACTGATTGCGGACATAATGGCAGGATGATGAGTAATCGCAAGTTTTATACAGTCAATCAACGTAACTTCACCATTCATCTCAGAATACTCAATCTGACTGTTTATTACAGGAAATTTCGTTTCATACATTCCTTCGGCTTCTTTGGAAGAATCCTTTTTAGCTTTTTGAGTGACCGCTGTTTTCTTCTTTTCTTGCCTGTTATTAACTTTTTTGTTATCAGGTTTTACAATCTCAACCTTGTCTTTTTTATCCGTTTTAGGTTTTTGAACCTCTTTCGCCAACACCATATTTGATGTCAGTGAAAGCATTGAACATATTAAAATAAGATTTACAAACTTTTTCATCTGCTTACATCTCCAAATCTTTTTCGGTAATTTCTTTTTTAGGGAATTTGTCAACAAATTCCTGAACTATAACATAGAATGCCGGAGTAAGAGCTGCCCCGAGGGTTGCAGCGGCAATCATACCGCCGAATACGGTTGAACCTACGGAAATTCTTGAATTTGCACCTGCACCGGTTGCGAATAACATCGGCATTACACCGAGAATGAATGCAAGTTCTGTCATCATAATTGCTCTAAATCTCAACTGTGCAGCTTTGATTGCCGCATCTTTAATCGGAAGTCCGTGTTTTTCATGTTCTTCTTTCGCAAATTCAACAATCAAAATAGACTGTTTTGCAGCAAGCCCGATCAAAGTAATCATACCAACCTGCGAATAAATATCGAACGACTGGTTAATCATCATCTGGAAAATCAACGCACCGAGAGCCGCAACAGGAGATATCAACAGTACCGCAATCGGAATTGTATAACTTTCATACAATGCAACAAGGAACAAATAAACAAACACAAGTGCCATTCCGACAATCATAATCGTTTGTCCTGACGCTTCTCTTTCTTGAGCCGAAGTACCCGACCAATCAAAAGTTATATCAGAAGGAAGCACCTGTTTTGCAACTTGCTCCATTGCCTTCATAGCGTCGCCGGAACTTTTTCCCGCAGCCTGCTGACCTTGAATTTGAACGGATTTATACTGATTATATCTCGAAATCGACGCAGTACCAACTGTCTGCTTAAGCTTAACAACAGACAAAATCGGAACCATAACGCCATTTTTATTTTTGACATAAATTCCCGACAAATCGGTTGCTTTATCTCTAAACCTGCTTTCTGCCTGCATTTGAACCTTAAACACACGGTCATACTTATTGAAATCATTTACGTAATTTGTACCGAGCATAGAGGACAATGTCGTATAAAGTTCAGACAAGTCTATATTTTGAGCTAAAGCTTTTTCAAAATCTATATCAACAATATATTGAGGAACATTCGCCTGAAACGAAGTATTTACACTGGAAAGTGACGAATTTTCATTTGCGGCCGCAACAAGTTTATTTGCCCATGTTTCCAACTGTTGTGCGGTATATTCACCCTGCGAAAGCATTTGGAATTCAAAACCGCCCATCATACTCATACCGTTAATTGCAGGAGGAGAAAAAGTCATAATCGAAGCTTCTTTCGTATTTGCAGCCACCATTCTGATTTTCTTCAAAATAGCAGTGTGAGAAAGGTCTGTCGGTTTTTTCTGAATTTTCCGTTTAATCCAACGAAACGGAGTAATTTTTCTTGCCTCGTAATCATCCAACTGAATAATTACGGTTGACTGGTTAACTGCACCGTTACCGCCGAATACCGTCAATTTTTCCTGATTTATGCCATCTATATACTTAATCCCGTCAATAAATTTTTTCGAAACTTCTTCCGTTCTTGATAGTGACGCACCGTCCGGAAGAGTAATACTTGCAAGCAAAATTCCCTGATCTTCATCCGGAATAAACCCTGTAGAAATCGTTTTAAAAGAAATCAGTGTTAATGCCAAAATCACCGCATAACATACTGCAACAAGCTTTTTATCATTTACAAATTTTTTAACATATTCAAGATAAAACTCTTCGACTTTAGCAAAACCGTCATTAAAGGATTTTACCCACACCGCAGTTTTTTTACCAATTCTTTGAGCAATATGCTTAAGAGTTTGCATAGTTGTTGACTTAGGTTCAGCCGAATTACCGCTACTCCATTTCCTACCCAAGAAATGCGAACACATCGCAGGGGAAAGTGTCAAAGCACAAATAGCAGAAATCGCGATAGATACAGCAATACAAACAGCAAACTGCTTATACATAACCCCAGTCATGCCGGTCATAAAAATAATCGGAACAAATACTGCCATTAAAACAAGTGCCATTGCAACAAGTGATGAGCCAACCTCTTCCATAGTCAACTGAGTTGCGATAATTGCGGATTTGCCTTCATCAATATGACGTTTTACATTTTCGATTACAACAATCGCATCATCAACAACGACACCAACCGCAAGAACCAACGCAAACAACGTCAACAAATTTATGGTCATGCCAAAAGCTTTCAAGGCGAAAAACGTACCGATTAAAGATACAGGAATTGTCGCACACGGAACGAGTGTCGCCATTCCGTCACCCAAAAACAAATAAATTATTATTACAACAATCAATGCGGTTATCAAAATCGTAAATTCAACTTCATGCATAGACTCGTTAATAAAGTCCGCATCATCCTTTACATACAAAATTTTTATCCCGTTTGTCAACCTTGAATTAAGCTCATTAACCTTTGCCTTAACAGCCTTTGACAAGTTTAAAATATTTGCATCAGGCAACTGAGAAATCATTACAACTGCAGAAGGTTTGCCGTTTACCAAACCTAAATTTGAATAAGATTCAGCACCGAGCTCAACCCGTGCAACATCCTTAATTTTAACATTTGAACCGTCCATATTTGAACGAATAATTATATTTTCAAAATCTTTAACGTCCGAAAGTCGCCCCGGAGTTTTCAACGTAATTTGTAAAGCCTGTTTTTCATCCGTCGGAAGTTGTCCGAGTGCACCTGTTGCGACCTGCGTATTTTGGTTTTTGATTGCTGTAGCAATTTCGGAAGTCGACACGTTTAATCCTGCCATTTTTTGAGGATCCAGCCAAATTCTCATTGAATAATTTCCACCACCAAAAACGCTTACATCTGCAACACCGTCGATACGTTTCAATTCATCCTTAATATAAATAGAACCATAATTTGTCAAATCCAACTGATTCCAATCCCCTGATTCAGGATAAAGTGTCAAAATAATAGCTCCGGAACCTGAAGAACGACTTATTGCCGTAACTCCTGTTCTTTGAACATCTTCCGGCAACTGGGTTTGAACCCTTTGAATAAGATTTTGAACATTCATCAAATTAATATTTTTATCTGTCCCAACCTTAAAATACAACGTCAACGAATAACTTCCGTCAGTTGATTCAGACGTCATATAAGTCATATTTTCAACACCGTTCAACTGGTTTTCGATTACCGTCGCAACCGTAGACTCGATAACCTCAGCACTTGCCCCCTGATAAGATGCAGAAACTCTTACCTGAGGCGGGGTTACGTCAGGATAGCTCTCTTGCTTTAATCCCAAAATCGAAATCACACCAAGAATTACTATACATAAAGAAATTACCAGTGCAAATCTCGGTTTGGTTATAAAAAAATAAAGTTTGTCTTTATCAAAAATCTTTTTCATTAATTTTTACCCGCAGTTTTCTCTGTTTTAGTCACAATTTTTAACTTTTGACCTTCTGTTGCAATACTTTGAATACCCGAAGTTACAACCACATCGGATTGCAAAAGTCCGCTTTTTACCACCCATTCATTATTAATTGAGTCGGAAACCTTAATATTTTTTCTAACAGCTTTTCCGTCCTCAACCGTCCATACATAATAACCGCTCATCGCATCACCCTTTGTGCAAGATTGAGGAACTGTCATAAATTTAACCTTCTTCGGTGCAACCAGCGAAACTTTCATATAATCCCCCGGAACTAACCACCCTTTTGAATTGTCAAACACGGCACGCATACTTACAGAACCTGAATCTTTGTCAATCTTGTTATCAACAAAATTAACTTTTCCGATTTTGTCGTACCAAGAACCTTCATCAAACTGAACTTTTACTTGAACATCTTTATACTGTTCACTTGCCTTCAAAAGCTTTACAAAATCATCACTCTTTAAGCTGAATGATACATAAACAGGGTCAATACTTGAAATATTTGCCAAAGCCCCCGAAGTCGCAGTTACATAGTTGCCTTCCGTAATATTAACCTTGCCAATTCTTCCGTCAATCGGTGATTTTATGGAAGTGTAGCTCAAATTTACTCTCGCAAGTTCAAGCTGTTGTCTTGCCGCATCCATCAATGCTTTATTCTGATTTCGCATAGCCAAACTCTGGTCAACATCGGAACGGCTTATCAAATCTTCTTTTATAAGAGCATTCGCTCTGTTCAATTCTTGTTGAGAATTCTTCAACAATGCTCTGTATTGATTAACGTTTGCCTGTGCATTATTAACCTCAATTTGATATTCTTTCGGATCAATCTGAAACAAAAGCTGACCCTTTTTGACAAAATCCCCTTCTTTAAAATATTTGCCCGTCAAAAATCCGGAAACTCTCGCAACCAAATCAACGGAATACTTCGCCTCAACACGTCCCGTAGATTCCGCAGAAACATTCACTTCCTCAATATGCGGATTGTCAACCTCAACTTCTTTTGGCATCATCATCATTTGACGCTGGATTACCCCCGTCACCAAACCCGAGGTTTTGTTATAAATAATAGGTACGACAATAATCAGCAAAATCAATATTGCCAACTTTTTTCTGGTCATCTTAATTTTCATATAACTCTCCGATTTTATTCTTAATACAATTACAGTAGAATTTTCTACACTAATCCTACGGAATTTTCGCTTTCCTGTCAATATGATACCGAAAACTATCAACCATTCAATGTAGTTATTTTTTAAAAATTAATTATTATTTTTCGTCCATAATGCTCTTAATGAATTCAATACAGCAATGAGAGTAACCCCGACATCAGCAAAAACAGCTCCCCACATCGTGACAAACCCTAATGCACCGCAAATCAGGAACAAAGCCTTTACTCCCAAAGCAAAAATAATGTTTTGAAAAACGATTGTCATTGTGCGTTTTGATAATTTTATAGCAAGCGAAACTTTTGAAATTTTATCGTCCATAATCACAACATCTGCAGCTTCAATCGCAGCATCAGAACCTAATCCGCCCATAGCAATACCTATATCGGCACGCATTAAAACAGGAGCATCATTTATCCCGTCACCTACAAAAATTACACTCTTTTTACGAGGTTTCTCAACTATAATTTCCTCTAATTTTTCAACTTTGTTTTCAGGAAGTAACTGTGCATAAAAATCCTCTATCCCAAGCTTTTGTGCAACATTTTGAACCGCAGAAAATCCGTCACCGCTCAACATCACAACCTTATCACAGAGTTTTTTGAGAACTTTAACCCCTTCTGCAGAATCATCTTTCAACTCATCAGAAATCACGATATAACCAACAAAAATCCTGTTTTTTGCCACATAAACAACTGTTCCGACGGCATTTGAAACGTTGCAGGTCACCCCGAATTTTTCCATTAATTTAAGATTACCGACAAGAATTTCCTCACCGTTCAACAACACTTTCACACCATTTCCGGCAATCTCTTCAACGTCCGAAATTTCATGATTATCAATAGGTTTGCCGTATGCTTTCTTTATTGAAAGTGCAATCGGGTGATTTGAATAAGCCTCCGCTTTCGCCGAAATTTCAATCAATTCTTCTTTTGAAATCCCTACAGAATTGAATTCCGTCACAACAAACGAACCTTTTGTCAATGTTCCTGTTTTGTCAAAAACAACAGCATAAGGTCTTGAAAGTGCCTCAACATAAGCACTTCCTTTAACTAAAATCCCGACTCTTGAAGCTCCGCCAATTCCCGCAAAAAAGCCTAACGGAACTGAAATTACTATCGCACAAGGGCATGAAATTACCAAAAACGTCAAGGCTCTCTGAAACCAAACACTAAACACTCCTCCAAACATCAATGGAATTACGACAAGCAACACCGCACCCAAAACAACCGCAGGAGTATAGATTTTTGCAAATTTTGTAATAAAATTTTCTGCCTTAGATTTGTTTTTTGAAGCATTTTCCACAAGTTCCAAAATCTTAGAAACGGTAGACTCCTCAAACTTTTTGCTGACTTTTATTTTTATAACACCGTTTGTATTAATACAACCGCTAATCGCATTATCACCGACTTTCAAACTTCTCGGCAAAGACTCCCCGCTCAAAGCTGACGTGTCAACAACCGCACTGCCGTCCACAACAACCCCGTCAAGCGGAATTTTTTCACCTGTTTTTACCACAATCACATCACCGACATTTACAGCGTCAGGGGATTTTTTAACCAATTCGCCGTTCTGTTCAATATTGGCATAATCAGGTCGGATATCCATTAATGTAGAAATTGATTTTCTTGATTTGTCAACAGCTTTGTCCTGAAAATACTCTCCTACTTGATATAAAATCATAACCATAACGGCTTCCGGAAATTCTTTTATAGAAAATGCCCCGAGGGTCGCAATACTCATTAAAAAATTTTCATCAAAAACTTCACCTTTTATAATATTTCGAAAGGCTTTCAACAAAATATCACCACCCGCAATCAGGTATGCGACAAAGAATACTGCAAACTTTACAACCCCTTCGACAGGTAAAAAAGTTCCGCATAAAAATACAGCTATCGCCAAACCAATCCTGAGCAGCGGGGATTTTTTATTTTCATCTTCGTGTTCGTGATGATGTTCACACATAAACTCGCCTTTCGATTGAATAACTATTCAACTATACCTATATTATAATTGAACAACCATTCAACTGTCAACCCAATAAAGCATTTATTTTTACAATCAGTTACACAGTTGAACAATCATTCAATTTATAGTAAAATGAATTTATATTACATATTGGAGAATTTTAATGGAAAACAAACGTTCTGATTGCGAAGCAACAAATCTTGAAATAGTAGAAAAAGTGAAACCAAACATGCCGGAAATGAACATGCTCTATGATCTTTCGGATTTCTTTAAAGTTATGGGCGACAGCACTCGTATTCAACTGCTTTGGGCATTGGAAGAAAGTGACATGTGCGTCAACGACCTTGCCGTACTGTTGAATATGACAAAATCTGCAGTTTCGCACCAATTAAAAGTTCTCAAGACAGCAAAACTCGTACGTTCAGAAAAAAACGGAAAAAATGTTTACTATTCCCTGAACGACCACCACGTTAAAATGATATTAGAAAAAGCCCTTGAACACATCAACGAATAAATAAAAACGCACTAAACACAGACTTTCGCCAAATTATTATTTATACCGATTAGCGACCAAACGACATATTCGCCAAAAGGCTAATGCAAAAACTTATATTTTTCGCAATAAATTAAATGTTGAAAAATTCAACGATTGATTAGAAAGGAGATATATGAGTTTTAACGCATTAAAAGAAAAAGGAATTCCCTTTGATAAACAACTTAGGACATGGCACGATATTGTAAAAAGGCCATACAACAGAGTTGAAGTTGATTGTTACACCAGAACTCGACAGATTTTGATGAACGGAATAGAAACCGAAGCTTGGAACTTCAAACATCATTTCGGAAGAACTTGTGACGATTTAGAACTTGTAAAAAAGATTGCACAAATCAGAAAAATTGAAAACACCCAGCAAAACACCGTTAATTGGCTTGCTCCTGCCTGCCAAACAGTACTGGATACAACTCTCGGATATGAACAGGTTGCAGTAGACTTAACAGCTTGGCTTGCACAAAACGAACCTGATAATTATGTTCGAGAAACGTTTAATTTTGGTTTGCTTGAGGACTTTGACCACCTTTACCGCTACAGTCAATGGGCATATTTAACGGAAGGGAAAAATCCAAACGATATTTTGCAACACCAAACTGACGTAATAATCGGACGACCAACCCAAAACCACCACAACTGTAATGCTATAAGAATTCGTAAACATTATGACAAAACCAAAACTTCACCACAAACAAAAGTTAACATTTTAACATTACTTTCCGGCGAACAACAAACCCACAACTACTACGCCGAACACGGATTTATGTACGGAAACGATGATTTAAGAAGAACTTATGCCGAAATTTGTGACGTAGAAGAAGAACACGTAACTATGTATGAATCCTTAATTGACCCGACAGAAACGATGCTTGAAAAATGGGTATTACACGAATTCACTGAAGTTTGCACATACTACAACTGTTATAAAGATGAAGTTGATGAAAAAATTAAACAAGTTTGGGAAGAATTTCTCGCAATGGAAATTGAACATCTCAAAATTGCGGCAGAATTTTTCGAGAAACACGAAAAGCGAGATGCGGAAGAACTTATTGGCACAGAAATCCTCTTACCTTGTCATTTTGAAAGCCAAAAAAATTATGTCGCAAACATACTAGAAACAGAAATCGACAAACGACAAGACGGCACCGAAGAAATGGGCTACACAACCATTGACAAACTACCGCCGGATTGGGCAAGCTACAAAGTTCAACAAACAGTCGGCGAAAACGGAGCTCCGACAGAACAAACAATTATAAATATCTGTGCAACCCTCGGCAGAGATATAGTTTCTGCTGATAAAAAATTAGTTCAAAAGCAAGCGGCACTTCTTGCAAAAGGTCTTGAACCCGAAGCTCAAGCCCCTAATACAGTCACGGTAAAGGATTACGAAAACATGCCTGACAACTCAAATTTTGAAGAATTGTTTTAGACACAAAAACGCCGTGGCAATATGCTCACGGCATTTTTTTAACCTTTAATCATCTTTTGCAACATACTATCGTTTGTAAATTGAAGATTTTGCGGTGCTACGGTATGTTGTGCCAACTCTGCGACTTGAGCCGGAGTATTCACAGGTTTTTGAGTGTTTGCATTTACTTCGTACGTTTTAACCGAACGTTTACCCGTCAAACGTTGCATAAAGTTATAATAACCTTTCAAAAATCCTGTTGCATTATTCTGTTTATCCTCAATGGCAATCAATTCATCTCTTGAATGAGCCCCGACAGGAACACCGACGGATTTTCTGGTTAACCATTCGCCCAGCGTTGTATTCGTCAACGTAATCCAGCTCATTCCAAACAACGAGCTGTTATATTGGCTTCTGAATGTCGAATTGAACAAGTCAATCAACAAGGTTTGATAAAATAATCTCGAACCTTCCTGCACAAAACGTTCTTTAAATTTGGTTTTTGCACCTTCTACATCGTTACCGTTGGATTTGAGCATTACCATGTTGTAGTTATCAGTCATCAAGAACCATAAAGTTGCGGCTGTCGCAGCGGTTTTCGCTAAATTTGAAAGGTCACTGTTTGAAATACTTGACATACTATCTACATTGAACCCTTTCAACATAGCATCCATCACGAAATCTTTTAATTCTTTTGGTGTCTTTTTACCGTTAAGAGCCACTTTGCCAATTCTGTCGAGTGCGTACTGCAAAGCTTCGATATCCTTTGCATTACGAGCTTTTGCAGCTTTTTCGGCAGCTTTTGCAGCTTGCTCTTCCGTCAAAACAGGAGCTTTTTTGAAGTTTTTCGCAACAACTTCAACCAACTGATTTGTATATCTGTAAGGCAAAGTTACAGTATTCCAAGCAAACTTGAACGGAGCAATTACAAAGTCAGCTACGAT
Source organism: uncultured Brachyspira sp. (assembly GCA_900321895.1). Taxonomy (GTDB): domain Bacteria; phylum Cyanobacteriota; class Vampirovibrionia; order Gastranaerophilales; family Gastranaerophilaceae; genus Scatousia. The sequence goes on along the minus strand of ONYB01000160.1, from coordinate 8,014 downwards.
TTTAGCTCCCTTATTTTTTGCCCCGAGATTAATAAACGAAACCTGCTCTTTTATAGTATTTCCGTCAACTTTTTTATCAACCTCTTTAGTTACTTTAAGTTTTTCGACTAAGTTTTTAAAGTCTTTAACTTCATCCTTCAAACCTGCTTCATCCAACTTGTCCATAATTTTGTTGAATTTTTCTTCAGGCATAAGGTATTCAGGATTGATAGAAATCTTTTTGTAAAAATCCTTAAACGGTTTTTGGAAAGCTTTAATACCGTTATCCAAAGGTTTGATTAATTTTCGAGCACCTTTAAGCCCAAATCCTGTCGCAATCACAACACCTGACGCTTTCAAAATTGTATCAACTGAAAGCAACGGTTTTTGTTGTTCTTTTGGTTGGGTTTGCGGTTTTATTTCAGCCCCTTTGAAGGTTGTTGTCGGTTTTATATCTTTTTCGGGAGCATTATTTTTAAGATTTTCTTTTCTTGCTTCTTCCGGAGTAAGTCTTGTAATATGTTTACCGTTAGACAAACGAGAGAACATTTCGGTCACAAGAACTGTTGCACCCGTCATTAACATAATACCTGATTTTGAATTGTTGATATATTTTTGAAGAGCTCCTAAAGTTACAAGAGTCAAGTAACCGCTTGTCAAAATACGTGCCGTTTCTTGCTTGAACCTTGTTTTCTTTTCCTTAGAAGCTTGTTTCGGATCGTCGTCCATCATTCTTGAAAGGTTATAAGCATCGTTTGCCAAGAATATGGCAGGCGGAAGTCCTGAAACCAAACGGTTTAATGCTCTTTCATGTTTTGTATCGTAATTTCCGGATTTCGGATTAAACATTTTTAATTTAAACTGATGAATTGCGGATTTTACTTCATCCTTTGTATATTTAGGATTGTTGTAATATTTTTCCTTAACCTCAAAAAGCCCACGTAAAGCATTCATTTCTGAATCGTGTTTTGAACGTTGTCTGATATTTTTGAAGAAAGGTCTTTCGTGAACTTTATCAGCCCATTTTTTTAACGGCTTGAATTTTTGCAAAAGTTCAACCGCACCATTCAGCATATCAGCAGGAAGAATTTTGACAGGATAAACCAATCCGTCCCAAATCAAATGTGGAATTGTCTTTTTATGAAGAATAATGTTACCGTCTTTGTCGACACTCATCATATTTTTTGAAAGTTCAGATTTTTCCAAATGAGTATAGAGGTTTTTGGCACTTTGCATATATTCATCGGCAAAATCAAAAAATTCCTTTTTACTGTAAGCAACATCGTTTACTTTTTTGTACTTCAAGCCGTGGAGTGCTTTAGATACAGAAAGACCTTTAAATGATAATTGCTCTGAATTTCTATTTAAAGGTCTCTCAATATCCGATTTATTAAATTGTGACAAGTGTTTTGAAGTTGGAGATAAAAACTCCTGATTAGGGGCTGGTATCCCGTAATCCTTTCGTTTTTGTCGTATTAAACACTGGGTTCTATTTATTTGCATTTTAATTAATCCTTCCCGACATGTATTTTCACGTGAAAAGAAATTTTCCACAACCCCATGTGATGAAAATATTTACTTTAGTTTACAATTTATAAAAAAACAGTCGGACATTTTTGCCCGACCGTCTTTAAAACTTAGTTTTCTGCACTCTCTGAAAGGGTTTTCAGAATAGTATATGAAGCATCCCAACCGCTTTGTCCGCCGGTTGCTTTGAATTGAGCAATATTTTTTGCTCTGAGTTTTTTAGCTTTTTCTTGATTTTTCTTAAACATTGCCAATTTTTTCTTATTTGAATTTCTTTCAGTTACAATCGGATTTGCATAAGTCAAGAAAGTTCTGTATTCATTACACCCGTAGCCTGCTTTAACTTTTGAAGGATAGTTATAAGTCAAATAATCGTAAACGTTCATAGCTCTTTCTGCATTAGCCGGTTTTCCTGCCAAAATTTCAAAAGTGCTACCCGGCATTTTTGTAATAACAACAATCATTGCAAGCGGATTGTAATTTGCTTTAATCATCATATCCGCACCGGTAATATCAGCTTCTTTGTTATCCTTCAAGCTTGTTCTTGTAGAAACAAAACTGCTGTTCGCAACGGTTGTTATAACATTATCTGAGCTTAAATTTCCGGTCAAAGCCTCTTTTGCAATTTTTCTCATTTTGTTTTTTGCGTAATGTCCGTTGATAATATGTCCCAACTCATTTGAAACAACAGCAGCAACTTCATTATCATTTCCCGCATAAGTCAAGTCAGTGCTTGAAATATAAACGACGTTAGTTGAAGAAACTGCCGAATTGTCAACAGAACCATTTACAACTTTGAAAGTTGTTTTTGCAGGTAAACCGTTTTTAGTCAACAACTGTTTTCCAACAGGTGCAACTCTGTCGGCAGCAACCCATGTTGCAGCGGATGCAGGCAATATCATCATTGCCGTTGCGAATAAAGAAATAATAACTTTTTTCATGTACTTCTTCTCCTTTTTCTAATCAACAAATCTATATTTTATAAGTGCAATTATCGCGTGAATACCGTCCCTCCACGTAATTTTTTTACCCTCAGCAAATTCTCTTCCGTAATAAGAAATCGGTAATTCAAAAAGTCTTGCACCACGTTTTAGAACTTTTGCGGTGATTTCAGGTTCAAAATCAAATCTGTCTGATTTAATTTCAATCCCTTTGATGAAATCAGCCTTGAACGCTTTGTAGCAGGTTTCCATATCTGTCAAAGTCGAACCGTAAAGAATATTTGTCACAAGTGACAAGAATTTGTTACCCAAAAGGTGGTGGAACATAAACGAGCGAGAAGGTTTTCCGCCCGAAAGTCTTGAACCGTAGCAAACATCAGCTTTTCCATCCAAAAGCAACTGTATCAGAGGTTTGTAATCCACCGGATCATATTCCAAATCCGCATCCTGAATTACAATAATATCGCCCGTTGCAGCCTTAAATCCGTCACGCAACGCAGCACCTTTTCCCTGATTGTAATCGTGATACAAAACTTTATACGGAAATTTTTGGTACAAATCTCTTGTGCCATCCGTAGAATAATCATCAATCAAAATAATTTCTTTTTCTAACCCGCAAAAATCTGCGTCTTCAACTTTTTTAATAATTGCCTCAAGCGTCGAAACCTCATTGTAGACAGGTATCAGTATCGTAACCTTGTTCATCGCTCATCTTCCCTTTTTTACATTGTGTTATTACAAAAAATATTGTATAATAAAAACAGAAGATTGTAAAAGGATAGTTAAATGATTAGAAAAAATCCCGCACTAACGAAAACTCAGGATGAAAAAGGGGCAGAGTTAATAAAAAAAGGTTTGCTTGCACTTCAACAAAAAAAGTTTGAAGATGCAAAGAAATACATAGTTAAAGCAGAAACTTATTACAAAAAATTTAAAGCCTTGAAACAAATCTCAATTTGCTTAAGCATTCTCGGTTTTACGGAATATATGCTCGACAAAAACAATATGGAAATCGCACTCGGACTTATTGAAGACGGGCACTATATGGCAGAATTGAGCGGGGAATCCACTGCGAAACTTTTCTATGAATTCTGCCTCGGAAGTCTTGATTACTGCGAAGGGCAAAAAGACACTGCTCTTATGCACTATCAAAACGCAAGAAACTATGCTATGAAATCCGACGGATTCGCACTGTTAGGCTACATTACGGCAAGAATTAACCAACTGCAAAGCGGAAACGACATTGAATTTCCAATCCAAAGCGATCCTCTTGTTTCACTCGTAAAAATAGGTCGCTCTATCAATGTTTTAACAGACATCAATGTACTTTTAAAAGTCATTGCCGAGGAAACAAAAATCGCAATGCAAGCCGACAGGTGCACGGTATTTTTATATGATAAAGAAAAAAACGAGATTTGGTCAAAAGTTGCACTGGGGCTAGACTCAAAAGAAATCCGATTTCCTGCGGATAAAGGACTTGCTGGTTATGTTGTAAAAACAGGCGAATCCGTAAACATTCAAGACGCCTACAACGACCCTCGTTTCAACCCCGAAGTTGACAAGGAAACAGGCTACAAAACCAAAACTATTCTCTGTATGCCTATAAAAAACAACAATCAGGAAATTATCGGAGCATTTCAGGTTTTAAACAAGAAAAAAGGAACTTTTACAAAATCCGATGAAGATTTACTTGTTGCAATCGGCGGAAGTGCAAGTATTACACTCGAAAACGCTCAACTTTTCAAACAACAACAAGAAATGTATAAAGAACAAAAGTTACTTTTCGATAGCTTCATCAACACGCTTGCAGCCTCAATCGATGCCCGTGACAAAATTACTTCAGGTCATTCAGACCGTGTAAGACTTTATTCTATGTTGATTGTTGACGCTCTCGGGCTCGACGAGAAACAAAAAGAAATTATCGAAAAAGCCGCAATTCTTCACGATATCGGCAAAATCGGGATTAGAGATTCCGTACTACAAAAAGAAGGAAAACTTACACCTGAAGAGTACAAACACATTCAAGAACACGTGCAAATTACCCACAATATTCTTGAAAAAATCTACAAAACCGAAGACTTTAAGCAGATTGACGAAATTGCCTGCTCACACCACGAAAAATACGATGGCAGCGGATATTTCAGACATCTTAAAGGTGAAGAAATACCTTATGGCGGAAGAATTCTTGCTGTGTCCGATGTCTTTGACGCAATCACTTCCCGCCGTCACTACCGTGACAAAATGCCTATTGAAAACGTTGTCGGAATTTTGATTAAAGATTCCGGAACACATTTTGACAAAAGCATTGTAGACGTTTTTCTAAACGAAATCTCGGTTGACAAAATCGTCAAAGTGTTCTTAACTGAAAATCACAGCGATTTTAAAGAAGAAGACAAAAAAATTCTTGAAAAATATCATTTAATTGATATATATAATTACATAACCAAAGAAAAACCGACAAAAAAAGAACAACAAATAGTAAAAATTTTCAATTCTTACTATTCGACACACACAGAAAATCACGGGAACGAGTAAATTTAATGAAGAACGAACTTTTAATATGTTCAATAGTTTTGATAAGCACATCACTCTCCACACTTGCTGCGGGGTTTGATGAAATCAAGCCTGCCGACCCGTTCTCAGGGAAACCGATCACCCAAAGCAACATCAAAATCAATGTTCCGAAAAAAGCAACTTTGACAAAGAATGATGTTCATAACCATTATGCAATAGCCCAAGAAAGATTTGTTCAAAGCAACGTAAAATCCTCTTATATGGATTTTAGAATGCTTATCGAAACAGTAAATCCGAACGATTATGCATATATGCTTATGGTCGGGAAAATGGCAGATTTAGGGTTTTTCACACTGGCAAATCTGTCAGCATCAAAAATTACGGATGAAGATTTGTCCTACGTCTACGTTGAAGACATAAAAAAATTCTACTACCCGTCGGTTATGCTAAAACCTAAGGATGAAATATATCTTGCAGAAATCTTTTCAAACATCATCTACAATGCCCAAAGCAAAGAAGCAACGGCTGAACTTTTGAAGAATGAAGAACTTTTAAAAACCTCCGACTACGCAAACTATCTTGCGGCACTCGGACTTTTGAAATCCGGAAACGGTGAAGTTGCAACAAAATACATCGACGCAGCTATCGAAAAAAATCCGCAAAACATCAACTACAAAAAGTTAAAAGCCGAAATTGCACTCCAAAACGGCAAAAACGGAACTGCACTTAAATTGATTTCTGAAATAAAACAAGCTCCGATCCAAACAAAAGAATTTAAAAACAAAGTAAATTCACTTGAGGAGTATATACTCTACAAAACCGCAAAGCAGGATTACTTGAAAAAATACCACCTTGCGTACTATTACTACTATGAAGGCGAACTCACAAAAGCCGCTCGAACTCTTCAAAATGCAGGCTCAAACAAAAAAGCCCACAACAAAGTGATTTATGCACTATTGTCAAGAGTTTACTTTGACTCAAAAGAATTTGAAAAGGCAGAAAGTTTTGCACAAAAAGCAAACAACCTCGACGGCTCAAATCCTATTGCATTAATGGTTTTGGGGGATGTTTCAACGAGAAAAAATGACCTCAAGACTGCGGTAAAATATTATAAAAAAGCCTCCTCTTGTGACAAAAAATCACCTGACGCACTTGTAAAATTGGCAGAAACCTACAGGGCAATGAACAAACCTAACGACGCCGACGAGATTTATGAAAAAATTTTGAAAGAGCGTTCCGACTGCCCAATGGCATATTACAACGTTGCAATGAAAGATTTGTCCAGAAAAAGCGAATACTTGAAAAAGTCTGTCGCTTTAGATATTTCGTTTGAGGATGCGTGGCTTGAGCTTGCGAAAACCTCATTGGATAAAAACATGTTTGACAATGCGAAAAAATATCTCAAAATTGCGAAATATATTGACGAAAACAATTTTAAATACTATTATTATCAGGGATTGTTTTGCAAATCTCAAGGCTTAGCACAAGAAGCTGCCTTCAACTTCAAAAAAAGTCTGACCTTGAAACCTGATTTTCAGCCTGCAAAAGAGGAATTGAGTATATGAAAAAAAATATTTTGATAGTGGAAGACCATGAACTTACAAGATTTGGACTAAAAACTGCATTTGAAGGTGTCGAATTTGTCGGCGAACTTTTAGAGTCTGAATCTGCCGAAAAAGCTATCGAAATTTTCAACAACACTCCAATTGACATCGTAATTATGGACTTGGGTCTTCCGGGGATGAACGGGATTGAGGCAACAAAACAAATCAAATCTCTAAACAAAGATGTAAAGATTATTATCCTAACCTCCCACAACGACGAAAAAGAAGTTCTGAACAGTCTTAGAGCAGGTGCAAACGCTTATTGCTCAAAGGAAATCAATCCGCAAAGACTTATTCAGGTTGTCCAATCAGTTGCGGACGGTGCAGCGTGGTTTGACCCGAGTATCGCAAACATCGTACTCCGTGCAACCGCAAATTCACCTGTAATTTCTGCGGACAACAACGCAAAAAATTACGATTTGACAACAAGAGAATCCCAAATTTTGAAACTTATGACCGAGGGTTACAGCAACATGGAAATCGCTCAAATCCTAGTTATAAGCATAAATACTACAAAAGCCCACGTTGCAAACATTTTGCAAAAACTTGAGGTTGATGACAGACTTCAAGCCGCCTTGAAAGCATTAAAATATAAGATTGTGTAAAGGAAAAATTATGTCAGTGAATGTATTGCTGGTTGACGACAATCCTAAATATTTGAGAGATGCCCTTCCTTTTTACGGTTACAGCGTAGATGTTGCCGTGAACGGTTTGGAAGCTATAAGCATGCTTTCCAAAAACCTGACAAAATACGACATTGTTCTTTTGGATGTTATGATGCCCGAGATGAACGGATTTGAAACCTTAAAAAATATCAGAGAAAACGAATGCACAAAATTTATTCCTGTTATAATGATTACAGCGGTAAGCGAAGAACAAAAAATTATATCAGGACTGAAAAGCGGTGCTGATGACTACATCGTAAAACCTTTTATTTTACCCAACCTTTTGGCAAGAATAGAGGCTCTGCTCAGACGCAGCAGTTGGCAAAATCAAAAACCGAATTTACCGGAAATGCCGACAGCCAAGCTAAAAGAACCCGTACAGCTTACGGCAAGAGAAAAAGACGTGTTATCGCTTGCGGCAAAAGGTGCAAACAATAAAGAAATAGCCGAAAAGCTGTTTTTGCGTGAAGTTACCATAAAAAGCCACATGAACAATGTCTTTAAAAAACTTAAAGTGTCAAACCGAACCCAAGCCGTTTTGACCGCACTACAGGCGAATTTGATTAAATAGTAATTTCTAAAAGGAGAATAGCAATATGATAGATTATACAAAAGAAGAACTCGTTGAAATTTTGAGAAAACACCCTGAAAAATTTAATGAATGGAAAGTCGATCAAGAAGAAATCGACCTTAGTGAAGTGGATTTTTCGGGCATTAATTTTTCAGAAGTAGATTTTTCTGATGTTGACTTGAACTCCAGTTCTTTTTCAGACTGTACTCTATC
>ONYB01000147.1 GCA_900321895.1 uncultured Brachyspira sp. | reverse complement strand
TAAACGTGTTTTAATTTGTTCTGCAACACGATAGAAATCTGCACCTGTTCTGTCCATTTTATTAACAAATACCATACGAGGTACTTCGTATCTGTTTGCTTGTCTCCAAACAGTTTCAGATTGTGATTGAACACCACCTACTGCACAAAATACCGCAATTACACCATCTAATACACGAAGAGAACGTTCAACTTCAATAGTAAAGTCAACGTGCCCCGGGGTGTCGATGATGTTGATTTGGTGTCCTTTCCATTCAGCAGTAACAGCTGCGGATTGAATTGTAATACCTCTTTCACGTTCTTGATCCATAAAGTCGGTAACGGCAGCACCGTCGTGAACTTCACCGATTTTGTGAGTTTTACCGGTATAGAACAAGATACGTTCAGTTGTAGTGGTTTTGCCGGCATCAATGTGAGCGGCAATACCAATGTTTCTGATTTTTTCCAATGGAGTTTTTCTTGCCATTTTGTTTTCCTTTTTTATATATTGTGTACTTCTGCTATTAAATTTGTAGCTTCACTAAAATTATCTCATAAACATGTTAGATTTCAACAAACGGCTTAACATTCGGTGATATTTTGACACAAAAAAAGAGGCTTTTGAAAGCCTCTTTTTTAAGCCAATCCCAGTACCTTTTTGTACCAAGTGAACGTTTCCAGTTCAATGCCGTTAAAAGTTGTTTTTAAACACTGTTTTTTGAGATAGTTTTCAAACTCGTCGTTAAACTTAGATTTAGTTCTTTTGACTTCGGTTGTTCTTGTAGCTGTTTCCATAAGCACACTCCTTTACCATTATTTGCAAACCCCTAACATTTATCTTATGCAAGCATTATAACGTGTTAAGCATACAAATACTACTACCTAAAAGAATTAATCCGCCCAAAATCAAGCAATACCCGAGTGACGGAATGTAAATTTTTATGAAGGTGATTTGTTTTTGTAAAATTAGAGTAAATAAGTAAATAAGTAAATAAGTTAAACCGCCCTATCGGGCTTTTGAATAAGTTCAAATCGAGGCGTTGCACCAAAGCTGTTTTTGAGCGAAGCGAACGAAAAAAACTTATTGACTTATAGTATTATCGCCTTATGTCGATTTTGACACCATGTTTCTCAGCCACCTTACGGGCACAGGTTTTCCCAGTCGGGTTCATCAAGTTCTTCCCCCGGTTCTAATATGTGTTCGCCACTTTCGAGCATTACCGTAAGCGTCAGACGAAGTTGTATTTTGTAGTTTTCTCGAGCTTTTTCGATTGTTTTTGCACAAAAACAAAAACTCGGAATTTCTTCAATCATAATATACTTGTACGGCTTGCCCTCAAAATCGAGATCTTCGCCCTCTACAAGCGTCCACGGCAAATTCATGTAATAGTCGAGATTTTTTTCCATTACACTATTCACCGATTGAATTTTCTGACAACGGTTGTGAAATCATTATGCCGTCACCGCCGATTACATCAGCCTGCTTGCCGTCAATGTACAAGTAAACAGGTTTTTCGGTGTTACGTTTTGCGGTTTTGATAATTTGGTAAAGTCTTTTGTAGACGCTGTCTGTTCCACCACCGTTTTCAAATTTTCTCGAAAGGTCAAGAATTACTCTGTCAGGGCGTTCTTGAACATTCAAAACCACAGTACCTTGCGGAATTTCAGAATAAATCCCGCTTGATTTTTCACCCTGTTTTGGTCCTAAGATTAGTGAAGTGATTGCGTATTTGATTTTTGAACCGTCAATTTGCGGTGAATATTCTCTTTTGACTATTTTGTAAATCTCTTCGTGATTTTCATTTTGACCGATAAATACAATATTTACATATTCTTTGGCTTTTGGTTGAGCGGGTTTTTCGGCAGGAGTTTCTGTTTCTGCCGGAGTTTCTGCGGGTGCTTGCACGCTCGGGTTTTCGATGTCCACATTATCGGGTGAGAGCAATTTTAACCCTAAAAATACGGACGCACCAATCATTGCGACCCCAACCAATCCTAAAAATAATTTTTGATCTTTATGCATTTCACTAATCCTTACATTCGGTAACTACATCTTTATCTACCGTGATTATACCATTCACGTTGATTTTGTTATCTTTTATAACAGCTTCTTGAACCTGCAAGTTTGCATCTTTGTTTTCAAGAATCTTCAATGAAAAGTTTAACGGATTTAAGTTATTAAGTAAATACGTCATTTTGCTTAAATCTACCTTCAATTTTTCATTCATAACCTCGGTTTCCGCCAAAATAATTTTACCGTTATGAACATTTACATCCGACGAAATCACGATTGTTTTTGTCCCGCCAACGAGAGGAAATCCGACTTTCAAAACATACAACAGTTTGTTGTTTGCAAACTGAACCCTTGACGATTTAATGTTGTACAGCATTGTATTTTTGCCGATTGCGTTGATGTCGTCGAGAAGTCTTTTGTATGAAGTCGAATTCATTGAGTTGTTGATGTCGTCTTCTGTCATAACAGCTCCGAAAGTCATGCCGAAATTTTCCTTAAATGTGGCTGTTTTATTTTTCTTGTTATAAATAATATAGTTGTAATCGCAGATTGTTTTGAGGTTCAAGTAACTCAAATAGACATCGTCAGAAACGATATTTTTGCCTGTAATTTTCAAGGACTTAAATCTTCCCGCAGCTAAATCCGCAGCGGAAAAAGAGTCGATTTCGACATCAAAATCGCCTTTGGAGTTGCGTTCGATTGATTTTTTAACAATAGATTCTGCGGTTTTTCTTGCGACAAAATTTGTACCTGTTACAGAGCCCATAAATTTAGAAAACCCATTGGAGGTTTTATATTCGGCAGGACATTGAAAATCGGAACAATCCGCATTTGCAGCCACAGTCGACATCAATAACATCACAAAAATTACAGCTAACTTTT
>ONYB01000195.1 GCA_900321895.1 uncultured Brachyspira sp. | reverse complement strand
TGAACTTATTTACTTATTTACTTCGTCACTTATTTACTTTCTTATTATAACTTATTTTTCAAAACTCCGCAAGGGTTGCGACATATCTATCTATCTCTTCTGCCGAATTCATCTCGGTTGTGGCAACCAAAATCCTGTGATCGTCGAGTTTTATCCCACCTAAGATATTATTTGCTTTCAATCGGTTCAAAAATTCGTCAGCGTCCTCAACTTCTATCACAAATTCATTAAAGAAGTTCTTATTCAAAGTTTTTACACCTTTTTTCGCAAGTTTTTCCGAAAGCAAGTGTGCATTTTTCGCAGAAAGATAACCCGCCTGACGGAAACCGTCCTCACCCATCAAACTCAAATATAACGTTGCCCAAAGCCCCATTAGAGCTTGGTTTGAACAAATATTACTTGTTGCTTTTTCACGTTTAATATGTTGTTCTCGGGTTTGAATAGTCAGCGTAAACGCCTGATTGCCGTCAGCATCAACTGTTCTGCCGGCAAGCCTTCCGGGGAGTTGACGCATATACTTTTCTTTACAAGCAAGAATTCCGGCATGAGGCCCGCCAAAATTCATTGGCATACCAAGTGTTTGAATATCAGCCGCAACAATATCCGCTCCCATTTCGGCAGGGGTTTTCAAAATCGAAAGTGTAGAAATATCACAACAAATAATCGACAAACAATCTACAGCCTTAAACTCCGTAATTTCCCCATAATAATCCGGAATTTGAACCAGCACCGCTGCATAATCCGCCGTATTTTCAGGAACTTCGTCAAAATACTCCACCTCAATACCGTTTGCCCAAGTGTAAGTTTTTATGACCTGCAAGTATTCGGGATTAAGTTTTTCCGAAACGAGCACTTTGTTTTTCTTAGCAATTCTGACAGCCATCAAAATTGCCTCAGCACAAGCCGTCGCCCCGTCATATACAGTTGCATTTGCAATGTCCATGCCGGTCAATCTGCACATCATTGTTTGAAATTCGTACATGATTTGCAAAGTTCCTTGAGCAACTTCCGCCTGATACGGAGTATATGCTGTCAAAAATTCAAACCTGTTTGCGACTTGCGAAATTGCAGCGGGTACAAATTTGTTATAAATTCCACCGCCAATAAAGCTAACGTAATCAGTTTTATTCTCTTTTGCGATTTGCTTAATGCGTTTTTGCAAATCCATTTCACTCAAAGGCTTCTCAAGGTTAAGTTCACCCATTCTCGCAGTTTGCGGAATTTGTTTAAACAAGTCCTCAATCCCTTTCAAGCCAATAGATTCAAGCATTTCTGCTCTGGTATTTTCATCATGTACTAAAAAATTCTTCATTATTCCAATTCTTCTTTGTAATCTTCGTATTCCATTAAATCATTTTGCTCGGAAGCATCGCCTGTTGCCTCAATTTTTACGAGCCAACCGGCCGCATAAACGTCTTCGTTTAAAGTTTCCGGAGCATCAACAAGTGCCTCGTTTACGGCAACAACTTTACCGCTTATCGGCATATAAATTTCTGATGCAGCCTTTACGGACTCAATAGCTGCAAAAGATTCGTCTTTCTTAAATTCGCTTCCGACTTCCGGCAATTCCAAAAATACAATATCTCCAAGCTGTTCTACAGCGTAATCCGTCAAACCTACAGTGTAAGTATTATCATCATTAGGAAGAAGATATTCATGTGATTTTGAACATAAAATTCTTTCTGTAATACTCATTCTATTCTCCTTTTTATAATTTTACCTTATTATTTTTTGTAACAAAAGGTCTTTTCACTACTTCAGCATCGTGTAATTTTTCTCTTATCATAACCTGAACAGTCGAACCTATGCAAATATTTTTATCATTTTTTACATAAGCCATTGCAATATTTACCCCAAGAGTTGGCGAAACGCAACCACTTGTGACAATTCCGACCTTTTCGCCGTCTTTGTAAACTTCATATTCGTGACGGGCTATCGCTCTATCGAGCATTTTCAAGCCGACGAGTTTTTTTTCGACACCGTTTGCAATCTGTGACATAATAACATCTTTACCGTTATAATCTTCTTTTTTATCCTTCGGAACAGACCACGACAAACCTGCCTCAATCGGCGTTGTATCTTCACTCAAATCGTTTCCGTAAAGATGCAAACCTGCCTCCAATCGCAAAGTATCTCTTGCCCCGAGCCCGATTGGTTTTATCCCGAACTCGTTACCAACTTCTAAAATTTTATCCCAAAGCTCTTCTGAAAATTCATTTTCCACAAGCAATTCATAGCCGTCCTCTCCTGTATAACCCGTACGAGATACGAGCATTTTTCTGCCGTTAATCGTTGCAGGTTTAATAGTGAACGAATTCTGCATTGTATCAAGTCCCATTTTTCTTAGCAAAGCGTCAGCCTTCGGTCCTTGTACGGCAAGCAAAGAATAGTTATGCGATTGGTTATCGATTTTCACATCCAAACCTTTTTTATTTCTAACCATCCAGTTTAAATCCTCGTCAATTCGAGAAGCGTTACAAATAATCAAATAATAATTAATCCCGAGTTTGTAAATAATCAAATCATCAATTAATCCGCCTTTTTTATTCGGCAACTGGCAATAAACCGCCTTTTCATAAGCCAATTTTGAAATATCTTGAGGAACAATTCTTTGCAAATATTCCAAAGACTCCTTACCGGACACAAAAACCTCGCCCATGTGCGAAACATCAAAAAGTCCGACATTTTCTCTAACGGTTTTGTGTTCCTCAATAATAGATGTGTATTGAACAGGCATGCTCCAACCCGCAAAATCTACCATTTTCGCCCCGAGTTGTACGTGTTTGTCATGTAAGTAAGTTTCTTTAGTCATAAATTCCCCCTTAAAGGTATTTTCACCCTAAGAAGGAATTCTGTCAATATGTTAAGCGTTTTGCACGTGACAAATTTTCACACCCTAAACGGCAAATCTAAAGTGTACCAAATCACCGTCTTGAACAACATAATCTTTACCTTCAAGACGAGTAACACCCTTATCTTTACAAGCCGTATATGAACCTAGAGCTACAAAATCTTCATACGGTGTAATTTCTGCACGAATAAAACCTTTTTCAAAATCGGTATGGATAACACCTGCAGCCTGCGGAGCTTTTGCACCGGCAGGAATTGTCCAAGCATGAACTTCTTTTTCGCCGGCAGTAATAAATGTTCTTAAATTCAATAATTTATAAACCGACTTAATCATACGATCAATACCGCTATCTTCAACGCCCAAGTCGTGCAAGTATTCAACAGCCTCTTCGTGTGACAAATCCGCTAACTCTTCCTCAATTCTTGCAGAAATAATAACCATTTCCGCACCGTGAGCAGCTGCATATTCGCCAACTTTTTTAGTATAGTCGTTACCTGATTTCAAGTCGTATTCCGAAACGTTTGCCGCATAAATAACAGGTTTTGTAGACATCAGGTTAAGACTTTTTGCAACTGGAATTTCGTCCTCGTTGAAGTGGTCTTTTACATTAATAAAAGATGCACCCTCCAAAAGCGTTTGCATTTTTTCCAAAACAGAAAGCAAAAGAACCGCATCTTTATCACCGGATTTTGCAACTTTTGAAACTTTCGCAATTTGCTTTTCTACAGAAGCCATATCCGCAAGAGCGAGTTCGGTGTTGATTGTTTCAATATCTTCAAGCGGATCGACTTTTCCCGCAACGTGAATAGTGTTCGGATCATCGAAACATCTTACAACCTGAATTATCGCATCAACTTCTCGAATATTATGCAAGAACTGGTTGCCGAGCCCTTCCCCTTTGCTTGCACCTTTTACAAGCCCTGCAATATCAACGAATTCGATTGCTGTCGGGATAATTTCTTTTGACTTGCAAAGTTTTGCGAGAATTTCCAATCTTTCGTCAGGAACGCTCACGACACCAACGTTCGGCTCAATCGTACAAAACGGATAATTTGCACTTTGAGCATTTTT
>ONYB01000157.1 GCA_900321895.1 uncultured Brachyspira sp. | reverse complement strand
TTTTGGGACATTGCAACCCGCATATTAATGAAGAAATAAAAAAGCAACTGAATTCTTTGGAACACGTTATTTTTGCAAATTTTACCCACAAGCCAGCAATTCGTCTTTGTGAAAGACTTTCAAAATTATTGCCGAAGGGGTTATGTAAGTTTAATTTTACGGATAACGGCTCCTCTGCCATTGAGGCTGCAATGAAGGTAAGTTTCCAGTACCACGAACAGACAGGAAACCCGCAGAAAACAAGGTTTATGGCACTTTCTGAGGCATATCACGGAGAAACAATTGGGGCTTTGTCTGTTGGAGATTGCGACTTGTATACAAAGCTTTATAAGCCTATATTGATGGATATTGTGCGAATTGAAGGCCCTGATTGTTATAGATGCCCTTATGGAAAAGATCGTGATCATTGTAATTGCGAGTGTGCAGCAAAAGCTGCGGAGCAATTTAAAAAATATGGAAATGAAACGGCAGCTTTGCTTGTAGAACCGTTGTTGCAGGGTTCTGCCGGTATGAAAGTTTATCCTCCGCTTTATTTGAAAAAGTTGAGAGAACTTTGTGATGAATATAATGTTCATTTGATTGCAGATGAAATCGCAACGGGTTACGGCAGAACAGGTAAGATGTTTGCTTTTGAACATGCCGGAGTTTCGCCTGATATAATGTGTTTGTCAAAAGGGTTGACAGGCGGATATATGCCGTGTGCGATGTTTGTGACAACTCAAAAGATTTATGATGCGTTTTATGATGAATATTCAACCGGTAAAGCCTTTATGCACTCTCATACTTATAGCGGAAATCCGCTTGCGTGTGCTGCGGCGAATGCTGTTTTGGATATTTTAGAGGATGGAAGTGTCTTGAAAAATGCAAGAGAAAACGCAATCTATTTTAATAATATTATCCGAGAAAAGTTTGCAAATCATCCGAATGTTGGCGATATCAGACATATCGGGTTGATAAATGCAATAGAACTGGTGAAAGATAAGTCGACGAAAGAGCCGTTTGACTCAAAGCTCAGAACGGGCTATCAGATTTACAAAAAGGCATTGAAAAAAGGTGTGTTACTCCGTCCGCTCGGAGATGTGATTTATTTTAATCCTCCGTTGATAATTTCTCGAGAAGATATGGATTACGTAACCGACGTTGCAAAAGAGTGTATGTTAGAAGTTCTTAAGGAAATCGTCTAATTCGGTAAAAAGTAGTAATAAATATCGCAACAAAATTTTTGTCTTGCTAAAAATTTAAAAATTCTAAAAAAAATTCAAAAATTTTGCATGACAAAGTTCCTGCCTGCTTAGCAAGCGTACTTTAAACACTTTTTAAAGACCAAATCTCTCTAACCCTCGATGAAAAAATTGAAACAAATTTCTAATTCATTACGTCGAATATTTTAGTAACGGTTTAGTTGCCTTCTGCGGTTAATTCTTCCCAAATACTAGGAACTACAATTAATGCAGTGTAAACAATGAAACCAAAGAGAACCAAGTTAATAGCGTCCATGATAAGCCTCCTATTACTTACACTCACATTATGTATCTTTTTTTAAATTTTGTTAACCTACTAAAGTATTAGATTTAATAAAAATTTACATTTGTAATAAAATTAGGAGAGAAAGAGGAATTATGAAAAGAAAATTAAAAGCATTATTCTCAAACCTTTGTTGTTCAGTATGTAAGCACGGTTTTGATGAAGATTCTATTCAAATAAAGCGTGAGGAAAAAGGGTTGTCTGTTGTTAATCTCGTTTGCCAAAATTGCGGTAAAAATTTTGGTGTAGCTTTTTTAGGATTTTCCAATATTGAGGTAAAAGAGGAAGCCCAACTTCCACTGGAGGTTCAGGAAGGCCCTGAACCTATCAGTTATGATGATGTTATTGATGCTCACAGATTTATAAAAAATCTTGATGAAAATTGGCGAAATCATTTACCAAAATAGACTTACATTAATATGCCGGCGATTGCTGCGGACATATAGCAGGTCAAAGTTCCTGCAATCAATGCTCTAACCCCTAGGCGTGCAAGGTTTTTTCTCTGGTTTGGGGCAAGTTCGCCGATACCGCCTAACTGGATTGCGATAGAGCCGAAGTTACCAAAACTGCAAAGTGCAAAACTTGCAATCATAAAGCTTTTTGCTGAAATCGCCGCTTGCGGTAAAGAGGTTAATCCGACATAGGCTACCATTTCATTTAAGACTAATTTTGTACCCATAAGGCTTCCGACTGTTGTTGCATCTTTCATCGGAACTCCCATAAAGAACGCAAATACAGCAAAGATTTTACCCAAAATCATCTTGAGAGAAAGTTGGGTTAAGTCAAAGCAGGCGAAATTTACGTGTAAATATTTTACAATCGCAAGCCCGACACCTTGTAAAATCCAGTCAATCATTGCCACTAAAGCAACAAGAGCCAAAATCATCGCAGCAACATTGATTGCAACCTTCATCCCGTCTGATGCCCCGCAAGAAATAGCATCAAAAACATTAATATACGGTTTACGTCTTTTGCTGTAGTTTATTTTAATATTTTCGCTTGTTTCTGGAGTGGAGGTTTCAGGATAGATTATTTTTGTGAGAACTAATGCCCCCGGAGCGGCCATAACAGACGATGCCAAAAGATATTGTGCAGGAATCCCCATTCCGATATATATAGGCATCATTGCACCTGAGATGCATGCCATACTTCCTGCCATAGATGCTAAGAGTTCTGAACGTGTTAATTTTGCCAAATACGGTCTTATCATAATTTGTGCGGAAATTTGTCCGACAAAAGAACTTGCAACGTTTGAAAGGGCTTCAGCACCGCTTACGGACATTAATTTATTCATAGCTTTTCCGAAAATAGGAATAATTCTCTGCATAATTCCGTAATAATAAAGGATATTTACTAAAATCATCATAAATATAATTGAAGAAATAAGTTGTAGAGCAAAAACGGTAGCTCCCGAACCGAAAACGTCGTGAAGTTGTCCGTCATTCATAAGTGGGCCGAACACAAATTGTCCGCCGGCTTTTGCAAAATCAAGAATTTTTGTGATAAAGTTCCCGATTGCCATAAAAATAGTTCTTCCAATCGGTACTTTAAAAATAAATACCGCAAGCAGAATTTGAAGTGCAAACCCGGTTCCGACGGTTTTGTAATTGATTGCTTTTCTGTTATTTGAAATCGCATAACAAATTGCAAATATGATAATAATCCCGATAATTCCAAAAAATCTGTTCATTGTTCCCCTTTTTATATAATCTACAAAACTATTTTACTTGAAACTATAAAAAAATACCGAATATATAAAAAAATGTTTACTTAATAAAACTTAACAAAACTTCGATTTGCTGTTGAAAAATTTTATGTCAGCATTTTACTATATAAGCAGTAAAGTTTTTCTTTTCTGCAAGCATGGGAAAATTTCTAATAATATATAAAATATAAAGGAGTAAAATATGCGAGTTTCATCAGTAATGCCTTATGCTACAGCTAATAGCAGATTTGCGAACCCA
Organism: uncultured Brachyspira sp.; assembly: GCA_900321895.1. Classification (GTDB taxonomy): domain Bacteria; phylum Cyanobacteriota; class Vampirovibrionia; order Gastranaerophilales; family Gastranaerophilaceae; genus Scatousia. Next base: position 2,912 of record ONYB01000157.1, on the reverse strand, counting down.
AATATGGCGGCTCAAAAGACTGCCGCAACGCAATCGGTACAAACAACGGGAGTTGCTGATACAAATAAAATAATGCATATTGCCTTCACGGGTAATCCTTCAAAAAATATTAATCAAGGTGTTTCTGTTTCCGTTGAAGACAGTTACATCGGGTTGAGGATGTATAATTGTGGCGGTGCGGCAGGTGTTGCAAACCAGCTTCCGCAAGCATTAAATAAAGACGGCATGGATTTTAAACATATTGTTCCGTATTACAGTTACGGTAACAAAGACGGTGGAATTAAAATGATTGTCGTTCCAAGAGGAATTGAGTACAATCCGAACGATCCGTTACCTGAAAATTTGTTTATTTCCGTGAATGAAAACACTCCAAAATCAGTTATCGCAAAGAATTTGAATGTTTCTGAAGACAGAATTAAATTTGTAGTTCAAGACGCTCCGGAAACTCCAAAAGATAGTATTAAGGCGAAATATAATATTCCTGACGGTATGAAAGTTCATCCGTTTAGAGAAGTAATTCCAACAGAAACAAAAGGGGTTATTCAACGAATTGATGAAAATGATTTAGGCAAGTTGAAATCAATACCGTATAAGGTTTACAGAATGGTAATTCCAAAAGGGAATACAGTAGATGATAAAACTGTTTATGTAATCCATACACCTGATATGTCAAGATTTCAAAAGGCTTATTCATATACCCCTGAACTCAAAGATCACCCGTATTTAAACCTTTTCTCAAGAGATTTTGGTGAAGCTGCTGCGGATATGCTTCCTAAATTAAATACACCGGAGCATGGAAATTTTAACCCTTCTAATATTATTGCTCATTGTCGTACAGGGTTCCCGATAACCGAATCAGTAATAAATCGTTCTGTGAATGAGCCATACTATCGTGGCATGAAAATTGTTGATATTTTCCACAACCCTATGGAAAATTATCAGGGTGTTACTGGTAGTCCGCTTGAATTTTTAAGATTTAAAGCAACACCTGAAGATTATTTGAAATTGTCAAAAATGCCTGAATTTCCTCAATTAATAGATATTGATCATCACAGGAATCATATTTCTCCTGAAGAAGGAGCTGTTGTTGATAAAGTTATAAGACCGTTTTTGCAACATTTTGTGGATGATAAAGGGTTGTATAACCAGTCAATAACCCCGATTGTCGCAAGAGCTTTGAACCCTGAAAACGTTTCAGCAAACCATGTTTCTCATACTTTTGCGAACGAAGCAATTCAGCTTGATGATATGTGTAAAGGTTTGACCTCGTTCTTTAGAGCTGCGGATGTTGCAGGTGATAAAATTGAAGGCAGACCGAACGGTTGTAATATTGACGGGTTCAAGGTTAATGACGCAAAAGCTACAATGGGCAGAAATAACGGCTTGTCTGCCGACATGAGCTGGTATACTCCGTATGATCCGAAAACCGATTCGGCAGAAACTATTGCAAAATCAAAACGTGCAAATACAAAAGCTTTCTTGGATATGGTAGGCGAAGCAACAGAAAAAAGATTGGATAAAATCGGAGATTTCCAAAATGCAGCAATCGATGACGAATTAAACAACCTCTTCTATTCAAAAGACTTGATAGAAAAAAAACGTTACGTTCTAGGCGGTCTTTCTAAATTCGATAAAAAGGATATCTTGCTTATGGGTTGGGGACGTTCTGATTCTCAAAAAGGTTTTCCTATCACAATGAAGGGTATGCTCAAATTCTTGCAAAGAGAAGATATTCCGCAGGAATGGAAAGATCACTTTAAACTCGCTCTTGGTAGCGGGCCTGATCCTTGGGAAATGGATGACAAAGGTGTCGGCGATTTCCACCTTATAAAAGATACAATGAGCAAAATCCAAGAGCTTGACGGTGGAAGATATAAAACAAACGTCATGTACGGAAACGGATTTTTCCCTGCAAGACTTGTAACTGCGGCAACTTACGGAGTATTTACTTCTCGTGGTGAACCGCAAGGTTTGTCATGTCCGGAAGCTCTTCAAACTGCAACCCCTTCAGGTTCACTGAACACAGGTGGTGCAGGTGAAATGATTGTTACAACAGGTGAAAATGCCGAAAAAGCAAACGGGTTCAAAACAACAAATGCGTTCATGCGAAATGTAAAAGATTTGGATTGGCCGGAAGGCACTGATTTGTCAAAATTAACTTCTCAACAAATCGACGAAAGACGTATCGAACTTGCTTCTGACGAAGTAGCAGATATGTTTGCAGATATGGCAAAAACATATTACGAAAAGCCTGATGTATACAAAAACATGGCACTAAACGCAGGACGTTCCGAATTCGATTGGCACAACAATCAAGCTCTCAACGCCGGTCGTTCAACCCTCGATTTGTACAAAGAGGACGGGTTTGAACTCCAAAAAGGCTGGGAAGGCAGAAATAAAAAACCTTTAAAACGTCTTGTTGGCGAATTCGGCGGTCAGTTCGAAGAATTAAAACGTACAGCTCAGAAAAAAGCAGAAGAAGCTGTTCAAACTCTTCAAAATCCAAAAGGTTCAAAATATCAAAAGGCAGCGGCTCTTATCATCCTCGGTGCAATCGTTTTGGTAGGCGGCGGAGCTTACGTATATAAGAGAAACTACGGACAAAATTCTAAAATTTCAAAAGTTGCATAAAAAAATAACAAAAAACTGTTGACATAGAATTTTGTTTCATGTAAGATAATCTTACAGGGGCGGAACGGAAGCTTGAAGGACAGAAGCTCGAAAAGCTGAAGGGATGCACGAAGGAAAAAGGCTGGAGTCGCAAGTGGCGAAGGTTGAAAATCCTAACTGAATACCCCCAAAAGATTATTGAGAATTAAATAGCATTATAATAAAATTTGCGCTTGTAGCTCAGCAGGTAGAGCACTCCCCTTTTAAGGGATAGGTCGCGCGTTCGAATCGCGCCAAGCGCA
>ONYB01000156.1 GCA_900321895.1 uncultured Brachyspira sp. | reverse complement strand
ACTTTGATGGTTGCTGAAAAATTATAGTTTTCACTATGATAAAGAAAAAGACCGCTCTTGATTGAGTGGTCTTTTTTTATCGTTTTTTGCAAAAAAAAACTCTATCTGAAAGATAGAGCCTTGGAATCTTTTTATAATTCCTCGTGTGTAGAAGGTTAGTGTGTAGTAGGTAGTGTAGTAAGTGTATGTTATAGTTCTCGTGTTTATTTAATTCAGATTGCTTACATTTATATAAAGTATTTTTGAAGTATATAATTGCTATATATAAAAGGTTTTGTTACAAAAGTTAACAAAACTGCGTGAATAAGGTAATAGGTTTCAAATCGAGTAATATGCACCATCGCTACAAATGAGCGAAGCAAACCCTACCCTACTAACTTATTCTCTAGCCTGTAGGGGCGAATTTAATTATTCACAATAAAGCTATTCCCACCAAATCGGGTAGGCTTCGGCAATTCTGCTTTCTGCTTCTTTCGGAGAGAAAAATCCTATTGCAAATTCTGCTGTGTTTTCACAGAGTTGTTGAGCCTCAGGAACAGGTATTGGCGGGCCTGCCGGTGTTGTACGGGCAGGGTTTTTCGGGTTTGAAATTACCCCGATTGACCTCAACATCGTCACCCCGAGAGTGTTTTGAAAAACTTCATACTCGGTCAACCCTTTCGTTATAACCCCAAAACCTTCTACCCCAACATATCGTTGCATTGGTGCAAAATTCGTCTTTGCCTCCAAGCCTCTCGACTTTGGCAAATTTTTCCTCAAGTCATAGTTCGGATCAAATTCTCGCTCTATAATAGTGTTTAAATCTTCCGAAAAAGTTTTTGTCACCGGATTTTTTAAAACGAATTTTACTTGCCACAATTTATTTTTCAATCGGTTGTCCCATTTTATTTTAAAATTAAGCAAGTTCTCAGTTTTGAAGAACTTCACCTCAAAAAATTCCGTAAAAATCCTGTCCCCTTCAATTTTGAGAACTTTTGCCGTTTTGCCGTAATCTTCAGCTTTTGGTGCAAAATTATAAGTGTCGCCCAAGTCGTCACATCTTGTAAAATCAATTCGTACCTCATTTGCAAAAAGCTGACCGTTTTCGACCCTCAAGTCAATATCTGCAAGACTTTTTGGAGCTTTTCGTTGTGTGTAAATTGCGGTGAAATCCTCCGTAATCGGAATTCTTTGAGTATCATAAAGAATTTTGTCGTCAAACCCGCCGTGAGTTTCCTCAACCTCGTAGCCCTCAAGGATTTCAGGCATATTCATAATCGGTGTTTTAAAACCGTGTTTCAGCCTCAATTCCTCGATAATTGTGTTTGAAATCTGCAAAATCTTTTTATATCGGCTGATGTTTTCAGAATGAACATCATCCGTCGAGCATCCGCAAATTCCGTCGTGTGCCTGATTTTTTAGCAAAAGTTTGTAGGTGTATTCTATCAGGTTTGCATATTCGTTTCCGTAGCTCTGTTGCAATTTGTTGGCGAAATCCAGCATATACGAGCTTTTTGTGTTGTATTGCTTGATTTTTGTGCGTGCCGAATAGCTTCCGGGGAGTATGAAAGTTTTTGAATTGTCCCTCAATTCGTCGTTCCATTCGTAATTTTTGAAATTATCTTTGACACGTTCAAAGTATTCAAACAACGAACCCAGTTTTATTTCATAATCCTCAAGTAAATCGTTGACTTTTGCGATTTGTTCTGCGATGTCGGGTTCAACTCCCAAGTGGTCTGCTCCAATCGGCAAAAGCATTGTATTGTTGGACTTTTCGGCAATTTTATCAAGATTACCCTTTAGCCAATCCGCCTTCTGCTCAATCGTCATCGGTGCTGAAAATATATCCATAAAATATCCGCGAACAAGGTTTACTGTGTCAACCCCCATAAACCGAAATTCAGCAGGAATATCCCCACAACCTCGCCAAACAACGCATTTGTCGATACCATGCTTTTTGAAAAGTTGCGGAATATTTTTACTATGTCCGAAAGTATCCGCCAAATACCCTACAAAATCAGTACATCCGAAATCTCTCGAAATTTTCATCCCGATTTCAAGATTTTTTTCAAAGACTGTTCTGTCTGTCAAAAACTCATCCACCAATGTATAACACGGCCCGATAAAAAGCTTTTTCTGCGAAATAAGCTCTCTTATAATCCCTTCTTTTTCCGGTCGAATTTCCAAGTAGTCCAAGAGTGCAGAAACCTGTCCGTCAAAATAAAACGACGGAATTTTACCTTCTTTGAGCATATCCAAAACATTATCAAAAACTCTCAAAAGCCTCATTCTAAAGACTTCAAATTCTCTATACCATTCTCTATCCCAATGTGTATGAAGATATGCAATAACTGTTTTTTTCATATCCCTATTATAATATATCTTTCACAAGAGTGTTTTACTTTTACAATACTTAATCAAGCATGAAAAAAGACTGCACATTTCTGCACAGTCTTTTTTGATTATTGGCAAATTTACTAACAGCTAAGAGCCATAAGAGCTTTAACTGATCTTGCATTATCTCTGACATCTTCGTCAGAGCTCATTTCGACAGTATTTTCCAAGATTTGGATTGCTTCTGTTTTGTCTTCCAAAGCCAAAAGTTCGTTGATTGTGCTCATCGCAACAAGAGTGCTCAAATCGTTGATACCTTTGCCCTTGTTAGAAATCACAACGTCCAAAGAGTCGTGAACATTTTTCTTAACCAAAGCACGTGAAGTCATTTCTCTAACTTCGTCGATAGCCGAATTTGTGCCGACTTCGTTCAAAACTCTGATAGAGTCAGGGTCTTGGTGACGAGAAAGTGCTTCAATTATATTTTTTACGTTTCTTTTATCTCTCATTTTTTAACTCCTCTTACGCTGCAATATCCATGCTCAATTCAGATATAAGCATTGATTCCAAACTTTCTTTACCTTCAGATTTACCGACAGGCATTGACATATATTTTTGAATAGTATGCTCATCTTGCATAGCATCCCATCTTGATTTAATTGATTTTCCTGCACTTGCAAAATCTAAAGAAATTTCGATATCGTTCATTTTGTTCCAGAAACTTACAACGCCATCCTTCATTCTTCCGCAGAAAGATGTAATTGATTCGATACCTTGATGAATTCTTTGACCAAAGTTAGAAATAGAACCAACCAAAGCACTGTACATCAATTTGCTTTTTGAGCTGACTTTCTCTGACATAGACGGTTTTGCAGTTTCAAAAACATCAGCGGTCAAAACATTACCTTTGAAAGATGATGCTGCAAAAGGATTTGATGATCTGGCAACGGTTTGTTCATGCTTAGTAGCATTGAAAATTCGTTGACCCAATTTTTGGATTGATAAATTTGCCATTATATAAACCTCTCTTCTATAATATCTCTACACATTATAAAATATCATATCCTTTAAAATATTAATCAACCTTTTGATGTATTCTTGATAAAAAAACTCATACTTAAGTTGCAGAAAGTTTACATAAACTTCAAAAAACGTGTATTTCATGATATATTCAAGCCATGGGATATATGGAAGAATTTAAGGAACTGGTTGAGGTTATCGCCAGATTAAGGGCAAAAGACGGCTGTCAGTGGGATAGAGAACAAACTCACTCAACCCTCAGACCTAATATGATTGAAGAAGCTTATGAGGCCGTCGATGCTATCGACGACAATGATTTAAAACATTTACAAGAAGAATTGGGTGATGTACTTTTACAAGTGCTTCTTCACTCTCAAATCGCCTCCGAAGAAGGTGCTTTTTCTATAGAAGATGTTTCTCGGGAATTAAAAGAAAAACTTATCCACAGGCACCCGCATGTCTTTGGAAACGTAAAAGTCAATTCAACAGATGACATCCTTAACAACTGGGATAAGTTAAAAGCGGAAGAAAAAACTCACCGCAAATCTGCAATGGACGGAATTTCAAAAGCTCAATCCGCCCTTATGTCTGCTCAAAAAATCAGCAAACGTGCCGTCAAAACAGGCTTTGAATGGCCGAATGAAAAATCTTTGTACGATTGCATATATTCTGAGTTTGAAGAATTCAAAGAGGCAGAAGCGGAAGGCGACAGAGAGCACATGGAGGAGGAATACGGAGATATCCTCTTTGCAACGGTAAATCTTGCACGCTGGAATAAAATCGACGCAGAACAGGCTCTTTTGAAGGCGAACAAAAAGTTTATGAAACGTTTCCGCAAAATGGAAGAGTTAGCAACAAAACCGCTGAGCGATTACTCTTTTGCAGAATACGATGCTTTATGGAAACAATCTAAAAAGCAGGTTGGTTAAGCCTTTTGTCGCTTTTGTGAACAAATGTTACGAAGCATGTTTCAAAAAAGGCAATTTTCGGGCGAAAAAATCCTTTATTAAAGTATAGAGAATTGAGGATTAGGCAAATGAAAGAACAAGAATTAAACACACTTATGTCAGTAGTTTCAGACCCGATTAAAAACGTATATAAAATCGAATCAAGAAAAGATTTGGAAGAAATTCAAAGAATAATTCGTATATTCAATATATCTGAAGAGCAGCACAACAAACACGCAATGTTTTCTATCAAGAACTTGGCTACTTTCAGACTTGTATTGAGTAACAACTAATATGTCGTTGGAAAATAAGGAAAATAGGAATAAAGAAATATAAACGCTCCGCACGTCGGAGCTTTTTTATTAGAAAAATTTAGTCCAAATTGCGGGAAGAAATATCAAACACCCGATTACGACTGCAATTATCGTCACAAACATTACGGCTCCTGCTGAAATATCCTTTGCCATTCCGACGAGTTTTGAATATCTGTTATGAAAAACAGCGTCCAATGAAAACTCTATCGCAGAATTAATCATTTCCATAGAAACCACCATTGCGACCGTCAGCAACAAAATACAAATTTTCACGGAATCAAGCCCTAAAAACACTCCCAACAACATAACAAACAATGCTGTTGCCAAGTGAACTCTTATATTTCTCTCGCTTCTTATTGCAAGTCGCATGCCTTTTCTTGCGTTTTTGAAGGTGTTTTTAAAACCTTGTGATTTATATTTACTCATTTATTTTCAAACTTTCCAGTGCTTTATTTTGGTGTGCTATAACAAAATTATACTCGTCCATTGTTTGGTGGTCAAATCCCAAAAGATGTAAAATCCCGTGACTTATCAAAAAAGAAAGCTCATAGTCAAAACTAACGCCCTTTTTGTCGGCTTCCTCCTGAACCTTGTCCAGTGCAATCATGACTTCGCCGAGATTGATGTCGCCGTCAAAAATAAATCTTTCCTCGCTCGGGGTGTCCGCAAAAATTGCAAACGTAATGATATCTGCGGGATAATCCTTTTGCCGGTATTCACGATTGATTTCGTGAGTCTTTACACTGTCGCAGTAGACGAAATCAAAAGTTATTGAAGTAAAATCCAAACCTTTTAGACAGCACCCTTCTTGGATTTCCGGTTGTTTCAGATAAAAACGGAGAATTTTTCTTGCGATTTGAATAAATCTTTTTTCATCGATTTCTCTTTTTTCGTAAATGTTTTCGCTAAAAATATTTATTCTCATTTATTTTTGACCTTCATCGTTTTTCTTGTCAGAGGTTTCAGGGTGCGTTTTGTCCTCAAGTTGTTGGATTTTGCTTTCCAAATCCGCATCAAGAAGTTTTGACGGCATATTTATTTTATTTTTCCTCAATTCTTCTTCTATATTTTCCTGATACTTAATTCTGTTATGCTGCATTCCACGAAGAATTCTGCTGAAAGTAGCCGCAATAACCTTGATATCGTGCAAAGTCAGAGGACTATCCGCAAGTTGACCGTCGTTCAATCTTTCAACAATAATTTTGTCGATAATCTGCTCGATTTCTTCCGATGTAGGATTTTTTAAAGAGCGAACAGCGGATTCTACCGCATCTGCAATCATCAATATTGCAGTTTCTTTCATATTAGGTTTCGGGCCAGTGTAACGGAATTGTTCTTCTTTAACGTTTTCCGCACCTTCTTCTTTTATAGCCTGATTGTAGAAGTAGCTTGCAAGCCCTTCGCCATGATGTTGAAGAATAAAGTTTGAAATAACCGCAGGAAGTCCGTATTCTTTTGCAAGCTCAACGCCGTCTTTCGGGTGAGCTGTAATAACCATTTTACTGACTCTCGGACTCAATTTTGTGTGCGGATTTTCAATTCCGAAATAGGACTGGTTTTCTACAAAGAAGAGCGGACGTTTCAATTTACCGATATCGTGGTAAAAGGCTCCGACACGAGCTAAAATAGGGTTTGCTCCGATAGCTTCCGCAGCAGCTTCGCAAAGGTTTGAAACCATCAAGCTGTGGTGATAAGTCCCTGGTGCTTCAAACTGCAAACGTTTCAAAAGCGGTTGGTTGTGGTCAGCGAGTTCTGCCAGTCCGTATGGAGTTATTATCTTAAACAAACTTTCAAATAACGGCAATGTTCCTAATGCAATCATTGAGCTAACAATACCGTTTAATATAACAAAAATACTGTTTTTGAGTATCAAACCGTTGCTAACATCAATCAAACATCTTTCCAATAAATAAATAGCAAGAACGATTACAACACCCGTAAGCGAAATCAAAAAACCTGCTTTTATTAAATCAAAACGTCTTGAATAACGGATTTGTGACACCGTAACCATTGTCGCCAAACTCAAAAGCACAAATGCAACTATAAATTGTGCAGGATACTGCATGCCTGTCGTCAAAACCGTCAACAATACAGTGATTGCTACAAATGCTACCCTCGGGTTTGTGAAAATTGCAAGCAACAACACATACGCAGGTATCGGCAAAACGTACGGAGAAAAGCCAGTCGGGATTACGACCGCAATTCCTGCCAAAAGCAAAGACAAAACAGCCATAAGCGACAAATATTTTGCCTCAAAGAACTGCTTTTCAAAAAATCTCATGTAGTTTATAAAAATCAAAGTTGCAAGCGAAACCAAGACATAGATTGCTAACAAACCTTGCCAATTCAGTTCGTAAACATTGTAACCCGCTTGTCTTAGGGCATCACGTTTCAATCTCGTAACCGGTTCGCCCTCAAACAAAATTTTGTCACCTTTTTGGAAAGTTATTTCGTAAGGTTTTACCGAACTTTCTGCGTTTTTTCTTGCAATTTCCGTAGCAAACTCGTCAACCACAAGATTTGGAACAATAATTTGACTTAACAATGCATTAATTATTGAAATCTGACGTCTTGAAACATTAGAAACCAAATTATTCAAAATAATATTATCTATGTTGTTACGTTCAAAGTCTTTTTCCGTAATACCTTTACCCAAGATGTTTTGAAGGGTTAGTGTGGATTTTTCAAACGCTTCTCTAAGTGCCGTGTCTTCGGATTTCAACAAGAAACTTATTACAAATTCTTTTTTTGATTTGTCCGTAATATCAAAAAGCAATGAAACTTCTTCTCTTTTTACGTCCATTGGCACATCTTTTTTACGGATTTGCCAAATCGAATTTTCCAATGTTTCAAGGTTCGTTTTGATAAAATCGTCCTCGGCAGGCGTCAAAATCGGGTCAACTTTTTGGGCAACCTCTTTTCGGTGTTGTTCGGTTCGCTTTGTATCAATAACGGTCAAGGTCTTTTGTGCAATGATATCTTTTTTGCTTATGCCGTTTTCAATAATTCCTTGAAAAAAGAAGTTTTGCGAGGCGATTACCGCCGTCATTATGATTGTAAAAAACAAAAATCCGCAAACCTTTAATGCTTTTCTTGAAAAAAATAAATCACGAACTTTTGTGATAAATAATAATCTATTCATAAATATTCCTTGTTGTTACGTAACTATATTATTTTATAACTTATTGTTTATTTT
>ONYB01000153.1 GCA_900321895.1 uncultured Brachyspira sp. | reverse complement strand
TCAAGAAGGTGCAGAAAATGCAAAACAAGCAACTCAAGAAACTCAACAAAAAATGCAAGAAGCAACTCAAAAGGCACAAGAACAAGGCTCAAATATTACAGGCAATATAGCTGACAATGCGACAAATGGTGTTGGTGATCAAGTTGGTGAAAAGGTCGCAGATACAGCCGGAAAAGTCGCAGACGGTGCAGCTGACGGAGCTAAGAAAACAGGCTTCTTCAAAAAAATCGGCAACGGAGTTAAAAATACAGTAAACAACGTTAAAAACTCAAAGGTTGGGCAATTTACAACATCAGCAGTAAAGGTTGGTTCTACAATCTACAAAGAAAATAAAACTGAAATTAACGCCGCAATTAAAGGAATCAGTGCACTTACCGGAGCAGGTAAATCTAAAGCCGCACAAGGAACTCAAAATACAACAACAGCACAAAATACAAACAGCACTGGTAACAAACGTCAAATCAATTATCGTTCACAAGCATATTCCGCAATGAGCAGAACTGACAAAATGATGAACAGAACAAGTTATAAAGGCAATGGCTCAAGCACTCTTCAAAATGTTCAAAACGAATTGTTGAGAAAGAAAAAGATGTCATAGTTTTAAGATATTAAGATACTAAGGCACTTGGGCACTAAGTTCTTTTAGTGAAAGGTGAAGAGTGAATTCACTCTTCACTCTTCACTTTTTTGTGAAAACGCTTATTCCACCCTACATTTTTTTTACCACCCTTCACTTTTTCCATGTTTGCGGTATAATAAAAACGAACATTAGAAGTGTATAACTTATTAAACGCACTGGTTGTGCGAGAAAGATGAAAGGTAATTATGGTACCGGAAACTAAGAAATTTGAACTTGAAATCGGTGGCAAGCAAGTCGTCATCGAAACCGGGAAGTATGCTCAATCTACTAATGGTTCTGTAACTGTTAGATGTGGTGATACAATGTTATTTGTTCACTGCGTTGTTTCTAAAGAACCTCGTGTAGGTATTGATTTCTTCCCTCTACTTATTGATTATGAAGAAAGAATGTCTGCAATCGGTCGTATCCCTGGGGGCTACAACCGCTCAGAGGGTAAAGCCAGCGACAAAGCTATCCTTATTTCAAGATTGATTGACAGACCTATCAGACCTTTGTTCCCTAAAGGTTACAGAAATGATATACAAATTGTTGCTCAATTATTCAGCTACGATCAACAAAATCAGCCTGATACATTAGCTATGCTAGGTGCTTCTTGTGCGTTAATGCTTTCAGGAGCTCCGTTTGAAGGCCCTATCGGTGCTGTCAGAGTTTCTCGTGATGAAGCAGGAAACTTAATCGCTAACCCTACTCACCAACAAGCTGACAAATCTGACCTCGACATCGTCGTTGCAGGTACTCACGATTCTGTCATCATGGTTGAAGCCGGTTGCAAATTTGTTACGGAAGACGATATTATGGCTGCTGTTGAGTTCGCTCAAGGCGAAATTAAAAAACAATGCGAAGCTCAAGTTGAATTTGCTAAGGCTTGCGGTATCGTAAAAGAAGAATTTGTAAATCCTTACGATACTACAGAAATTAAAAAGATTATTGAAGAAACCGCTCATGATATGATCGTTGACGCTTATCACAACTTTGACAGAGCTTACAGACAAGAAAAACTTGAAGAAGCTAAAAAGCTTGTTAAAGAAAAAATTGACGCTCTTCCTGAAGATAATGCAATTAGAAAAATGATTGAAGAAACAGGTGTTGACTTCGTTGCTGAAGAATTCAAAGCTGCTGAAAAACACGTTATGCGTGCTATGATTTTGGATGAAGGGGTTAGAGCTGATGGCAGAAAACCTACCGAAGTTCGTCCAATCTGGTGCGAAGTCGGTGTTATTCCGAGAGCTCACGGATCTGCTGTATTTACAAGAGGTCAAACTCAAGTTCTTTCAGTTGCAACTCTTGCAGGGCCTGGTATGAAACAGGAACTTGACGGTGTTGATCCGCAAACTGAAAAAACATATATGCACAAATATATCTTCCCTGGATTTTCTGTTGGTGAAGTAAAACCTTTGAGAGGACCTGGAAGACGTGAAGTAGGTCACGGTCATTTGGCTGAAAGAGCTAATGTGCCGGCACTTCCTTCTCAAGAAGAATTCGGTTACACAATCAGAGTAACTTCAGACGTATTGGAATCAAACGGATCTACCTCAATGGCATCAACTTGCGGTTCTTCAATGGCTTTGATGAACGCAGGTGTTCCTGTCAAATGTATGATTGGCGGTGTTGCAATGGGTATGATTAAAGAGGAAGGCTATGAACCTGTTGTATTAACTGATATTCAAGGTATTGAGGACTTCCTCGGCGATATGGACTTCAAAGTTACCGGTAATGATACGGGTATCACAGCTCTTCAAATGGATATGAAGGCTAAAGGAATTCCGAATGAAACTTTGCGTCGAGCTTTGTTCCAAGCTAAAGAAGGTAGATTGCACATTTTAGGCGAAATGAGAAAAGTTATTACTGCTCCGGCTGAAAAACTTTCTCCGTTTGCTCCAAGCATTTCTACAATGACTATTCCTGTAGCTGATATCGGAACAGTCATCGGACCTGGCGGAAAACAAATCCGTGCGATTATAGACGCTTCCGGTGCTGAAATCGACATCCAAGACAACGGTGTTGTAACTATTACATCAAACGATCAGGAAGGTGCTGAAATCGCTAAGAGAATGATTAAAGAACTTACTTTTAAACCTGAACCGGGAATGGTTATTAAAGGTAAAGTTGTAAGAATTATTCCGATTGGAGCTTTTGTTGAACTCGCTCCGGGCAAAGATGGTATGGTTCATATTTCTCAAGTTTGTCAAGAACGCATTGAAACAATCGAACCGCATCTTCATGTCGGTCAAGAAGTAATCGTTAAGGTTATCAAAATCGACGACAAGGGCAGAGTAAACCTTACTATCAAGGGTGTTAGCGAAGAAGAAAAAGCTAATTGCCAATAGTTGGTGATATTTGAAATATAAAAAGGGCGGAAACCGAAGGTTTCCGCCCTTTTTACTATTAATAATTCGGCGTTTATTTCAAAATATCGCCAAATGCTTCAAAGAGGTTTCGGTCGTCCATACCTTCATCCTGTACGTAGTCGCAGAAAAGTTCTTCAAATTTTGCTGCTTTGAGGTCTTCAGGCATTTTTTTGTTGAGCAAAAATCTTGCAGATCCGCCATATCTTGAGAGATATTTTGTCATTCCTTTTTCAAAAAGTTGTTTTTTGAAGGGGGTGTCGGCGATTGCATATTTAACATCAACGATTGTTGCAGGAATATTTGAAAACGCCTTGGAGTTTTTCACGATTGATTTGCTCGGGTCGTATTCACGAATGTATTTGTTAATCATCGGAACTAGTCTGTGAATTTCGTAGTCTGTGAGTGGCTTTTTGTATTCGGCATATTTCTTGCTGATATCGCCTTGATTTTCTAAAATGAATTCTTGTGCATTAGGAGCTGTTGTTGGGAAGAATTGTGCAAAGTCTAGCAGGTTCAGCCCAAAGATTGCAGGTTTTAATTGTCCTTGTCCCATTTTTATGTAAGTGTCGACGAGTGCTTGTTTTGCTGCACGAGTTTCGGTTTTGTGCGAGTTTTGATAATCAAGACTTATCATGTAAAGAGTGCTTATTGCTTTGTCGAGTGACATAAGACGGTCATCCTTCGGAAGGTTTTTAACCCCCTTTGCGTTCAGAATTGTTGTAAGCATTAACGCCTCTGTTGCGTCCGAGTTTGCCTGCATCCCGGCTACGTATTGGTTTAGGAAGGCTTTTGGTAAAAATTTGTTTTGCTCTTTCAAAACTTCGCCCAACGCTTCGTTGAGGTCGGACAGAATTATGACTTTGCCCTGTTCTGTGTCAAATTCATACGGTTTTATGCCGTATTGTCTTCTGACATCATCAAGAAGTTCGTTGTATTTTTTTAATTTTTCGGCTTCTTCGTCATCATCCACGTCGTCAATCACTTCTGTAACAGCAGGTTTTACCTCTTCTGTTTTCGGCTCATCAAAGATTGCGAGTTTTTCTTCGTAATCTTTTTGGAGTTCGTCGTGACGAGCCTGTTCTTCAAGTCTTGCAGGCTTAATACCGTGTGCGTAGTCTAAAAGTTGTTGGAAGTCTTTATTATTGCCGTCTGCACCAAAATCGTTGAAGAAAAGTTTGATTGTGTCCTTCATCAAAATTGAACGATAGTGGTTCATTTCGGGGTTTTGCCAAAATTCTTTAAATTTTTCCTGTTGAGTTTTCGGTATTTCGTTTTCTTTGCCGAAATAATCTCTCATTTCCATAGGAACGTGCAATCTGTCGAGAACGATTGAGTTAATTTCGCCAATGTATTTTGCAACAAATGCCAAGGCTTCATTGTTTTGGATGTTGGCTTTTTTCATTTGCTTTTCGGTTTCGGCTTTGTTCCCTCTGCCTTTTACCATTGCATTTGAAATTTTGTCGATTTCCCAATCTTTCAAGTTGCCGAACTTTTTCTTTTGTGGAGCTCTAGGAACTTCAAACAATGAGGTTTCTTTGGATTGTTTTGAGGTGTGGACTGTTTGAGATCTGTCCCCGATGTTTGATTTTGGGGTGTAAACATAAGGAAAATCGTCCCTTGTTACGACAAATGAGTTCCAAAAGGCGACATTCGGGAATTTAATTCCGTAAGCTCTTGTAGTGTCGTTCGTAATCGGTTTGTCGATAAGTCCTTGATATGCTTCGTTTATATCATTTGAAAAATCTTTGTTTATTTCTTTTACGACTTTGCCGTCATAGTAGATTTTTTTTAGTAAATACATTCCTAGGTTTGAAGTTCCATCTTTGAATAACGGGGTTGTTTCAAATTCGTCAGAAAGTGCTTGAACTTGCGAAATTACACTACTTTGGGCTTTCCCGTTGTAATCCTTCAAATTCTCAAAAAGTGGTTCTGTCGGGTATTGTTTTTTTACTTCTTCAAAGTTCTTTGCGTTCTTTACGTCTACAAAAACAGTTTTCCACATTTGAGCGGGTGGCATATTCTTTCTGTCGTCGTAATCCAAGTTTAAATATTCCTTCATTGATTGAGGTAATCTGTCTTGGTTAAACTCAAAAAAGTTTGACGGAGTTCTGAATAATCTGTCACCGAAAGATATGTTAAAATCTTTGTATGCAGGAGGATTGAAGCTCTTTATTTGTGGCCGTTCTTCTTGCTGTTTTTTGTTATTTTGAGGGGCAAAATTGTTGGTATTAATTGTTGTGTATAAATTGATTTTTTGAATTTTCATAATGGGGAGATCCTTTTTAATGTATATTTACCTTTTTATTGTAAGTCTCTCAAGAAATATTTTTGCCCGAAATTAATGAAAATTTACAAAAATATGTTATAATGTTATTAGAGATTATGTTTTGGAGTTTATGAATATGTTTGATTATGACTGTTTGCTCAAGAAAATACCTAAGGTTAAAAAGATTTTAGATGACGGGTCAAATAAGGTTTTGTATCATTATACCAAGCCCGAAAAACTCTTGAGTATACTGGAATCCGACACAATAAGGTTCTCTAATGCGTTGTATTTGAATGATAAAGAAGAGGTTACATATACTTACAGGCTAATTGTGAATTTGATTAACGAAATGCCGGATTTAAATTTGGAACTGTTTGCGGAAATAAAAAACTACTTTTTCAAAAAATACAAAAATATTGTGGACGGTGACGGTAATTTTTTGAACAAGTACGAATATTACACGATTTCGTTTTCGACAGAGGGTGACAACCTGACACTTTGGAACAACTATGCTAAAGGTCAAACCTACACCGGCTACAATATCGGTTTTTGCAAAAAAGATTTGATTGCGGATATGGAGCGTCAAGGTTTCCATTCGGTTTACGGCAATATCATTTACAGCAAAGAGGTTCAGTTGAGTGTCCTGAAGATGATTTTTACAAAGTGGAATACTCAGTATGAAAAACTTTCAAAAGCTCGCAAAACTCAAAAAAATCTTGAAAAAAAGCAGGATGTAATGTTTGAACTCGTAGATATTTTGAGTATAATCAGTTTGTTTTTCAAAAATCCGCATTTCAAAGATGAAAAAGAATATCGAATTATTTTTATAAACAATTTTTTGCCGTCAAATTATAAACAAACCAAAATCTTTGAGAAAAACGGGCTTTTTATTCCGTATATTGAATACAAATTTTTGAAAAAAGTTGTTAATTCCATAAATATCGGCCCGACTCTCGAGGAGAATATTTTTTACACAAGTACCTGCCGATTGCTTGCAAATTTCGGCTACGAAAATAAAACGATTAACCGCTCAAAAATTCCGTTGCGATATTAATTGTAAGACAGTTCTTTTTATTGTACTATTATGCAAGCTGAGGTAAATAGTATTATGTTAAATCAATTTTCAAGAACTGAATTATTGTTGGGAAAAGAAGGTGTAGAAAAGCTTTCGAAATCAAGAGTCGCGGTTTTCGGTATCGGCGGAGTAGGAGCTTATGCGGTGGAAGCACTTGTAAGAAGCGGGCTTGGGGCTATTGATATAATAGATGATGATAAAGTTTGTATAACGAATTTGAATAGACAACTTTATGCAACTCGTAAAACTGTCGATAAATATAAAGTTGATGTCGCAAAAGAGCGTATTTTAGATATAAATCCGAATTGTATCGTCAATACATACAAAACTTTTTATACTCCGCAAACAGAAAACGAATTTGATTTTAGTCAATATGACTATGTAATTGATGCTATTGATACAGTTGTCGGGAAGTTGTCGCTTATTGAAAAATCAAAGTCTGCTAATGTTCCGATAATTTGTGCAATGGGGGCAGGAAATAAATTAGACCCGACACGATTTGAAGTTGCGGATATCTCAAAAACCTCGGTTTGTCCGCTTGCAAAAGTTATCAGACAGGAACTTCGAAAACGCAGAATTAAGGGCGTTAAGGTGGTTTATTCAAAAGAAATTCCGATAAAACCTAAGGAAGATATGTCGATAAGTTGCAAGTACGACTGTGTTTGCCCTCCAGGGACACGAAAATGTACCGTAAAACATCAAATTCCTGGAAGCACTGCTTTTGTTCCGCCTGTTGTCGGTTTGATTATTGCGGGAGAAGTTGTAAAGGATTTAGCGGGCATTGGAAAAATTAAAGATTAACCATTTACCAGTTAATTTTTTGTGGAGCATTGGTGTTTTTTCTTTTGATTTCAAGAATAAATTTGCAGAAATCTCCGTTTCCTTGATATGAAATGCTTCCGCCGTGGGCTTCCATAATCTGTTTTGATAAGTACATTCCCAACCCGAAGCCGACTTTTTGAAATCTGTTAGCTTTAGATATATATTTTTCAAAAAGATGTTCTTGAGTTTCTTCGTCAATCGGAGGACCTATATTTTCCATGGCTATTTTTAAAAATTCGCCGTCTGTTTCCAGAGAAATATTAAAATCAGTATTTTCATACGCATAATTGACACCGTTATTCAGGAGGTTTGAGATGACTCTGCGAATTTGTTTTAAGTCGACATCGGCAGTTGCGTCTTTGTCGTTAATGTTTGATGTGAAAATTAAATTCAAATTCCGTTCTTTAGCTAATGATTTTATTTCTCTAATGCAAGTTTTTATAAGTTCTGCTATATTAGTTTCTTTGATATTTAATTTTATATTGCCGTTATCGTACTTGTAGGTGTTAATTAAAGTGTAGAGCATATCTTTCATATAGTTTGCGGATTCCAAAGTTATCGAAAGAATTTCTTTTTGCGTGTCGTTAAGTTCTCCGAAAAGTCCATTGCAACACTGGTCAATGCAACTGATTTGAGCAAGAAGAGGGTTCTTCAAATCGTGAACCAGAGTCGCAATAAATAAATCTTTTTGACTTTCCAGCAATTTTTGTTTGTCTATATTTCTTGCGATAGTAACAAGTCCGTCTATAGAATTATCCTCTCTCAAAATAGGAGCTTTTAAAACGTTATACCAGTGCATTTCACCATTTTTATCTTTTGCGGATTTTTCTATAACTAAAGAACTTTTGTTGTTTAAGACGTAATTATCCTCGGCATTAATATTTCCTTGGGCGAGTGACAAATCAATTTGCAGTCCGTCTGCATAGTTGTCAATGCCATAAAAAACGAAATCCTTGGCATATTTTGAACCGATTAAATATTGTTTATTTTTATCTTTCATATACAAGAGTACAGGCATGTATTCAAGCATAGTGTTAATTTGAACATTTTTACGAATTAATTCTTCTTTCATTAGTTCATCTTTTGTAATATCTCTGGAAATTGAAAGAATATATTGCACTTTGCCGTCTTTAATCAGCGGAGTCGAAGTTTGGTGTACAATTTTCGAACCCTCGACCATTAACACCTTAAATATGTATGACTGCGGCTTTTTTGATTTAATAGCTTCGTCAATATTTTTCTTAATGCAATCTGCATTGTCTGCTTGTAACATTTCAAAAACGGTTTTTCCTATAATCTGTGCTTGACTAGTGAGATTAAAATGTTTTAAAAACGCATTGTTGCAGGTGAGATATTTGTAATTTAAATCATTAATCGTAATGATTTCTTCACAAGAATCCATTAAGCCATTAAGCAAAATAGAATCTGCCTTCCGTGGCAAACATACCATAACACCCCTCTTTACTTGTTAATTTGCATACTGTTGTGCGTAGGTTAACATAAAGTGATAAAAATAGCAAGTGAGTTAAGAAAAGTTAATAAAATTTTTTCAAAAAGTGAGTTGCTTGCATAAAACTATTGACATTAACTTACTATTCAGGTAGAGTGAAGAAAGTTGTTACGGCAAATGAGGTTGTGGCAATTTTGACAATCAAATATGGGCATGTGGTACTCCGCCGAGTAAACGATTAAGTATCGTTTACGAGAGGGGTAGACACGCTCAAGGTCGTAAGACCTTTTGACAATCAAATATGGGCATGTGGTACTCTGCCGAGCGAACGATTAAGTATCGTT
>ONYB01000116.1 GCA_900321895.1 uncultured Brachyspira sp. | reverse complement strand
TTAGGGTTGAGTGTAACCGCAGTTTGAAAATGAGAAACAGCTCCGTCAACATCACCTTTTACAAACAAAATGTTTGCGAGGTTTGCATGAACGTCCGGCATGTTTGGCATGATTTGAATAAGTTTTTGATAAATTTCAATGGCACTGTCGTAGTCGCCGACTTCTTCGTATGCTGTGCACATATGACGATAAGCCTCTATATTCAAGGAATCAAGCCAAATTGCCATTTTGTATTCGGTAACAGCATCTTCATAACGTCCTAAACCGCAATAAATGTCACCTAAAACGCCGTAGAGCGGAATAAATCCGGGAGCTTTTTCAATGGCATTTGAGTACAATTCAATCGCTTTGTCGTATTTTTTTGCATTAACCAAATACATACCTTTAATCATAAGCGGATAGAATTTCATATATGACAGGTATTTGCCGACATTTTTGAGAGCCTCCCCATCAAAGGGTAAAGTCAAAAGTGACAAAAAATATTCAAATGCGGCTTTTGCCTTCATTCCTATGGATTTTACAGAGGACACATTGTAAAGGCTAAACAAAAGGTAGTGAGCCGAAGAATATGCAAAAGGTTTAAACTTAATAGCTTTTCTTGCGTTAATTCCAGCCTCTAAAAAACGAGCCTTTTTCGTGTAGGTTTCTGCAAGCAGATAGTATGCTTTTGCAAGTTTCGGGTTCTTTGCAATAGATGTATCAAGGTAGTTGATAGCTTTGTCCAAATCCCCTTTGTAATACTGTGCAAGTGCTATTTTGTAGTAAAGTTCGGCACTGTCGATGTAGGACTCCAGTGCTCGTTGATATTCCGTGATAGCCTCATCGATGTACTGGCATGAGTTGTAAATGTCTAAGTGCCATGCCAAATATAAATCGCCTAGTCTTACGTGAAGGGCTGCATTTGTAGGGTTTTCCTGCAAGCCTATCTGACAAAGTTCAATGGCACACTTTACGTTGCCTGTTTTGTATTCTTTATTAATCTTTTTCTCTAACTGTTTCGTGTTATTCATAATTTATCTAAATTTCTTGACAACCTGCCCGAAAATGTTCCATACTATACATTGTAATTAATTATATGTAAAAAAGCAAGTTTGTAAAATAATTTGCTTTTGAGGAGTTGAAATGAAAAACAACAAAATTTATTTCGTTGATGTAACAAACAGAGATGGAGTGCAGACTTCAAGATTGGGGCTTGCAAAACTCCAAAAAACTATTATTAATCTTATGCTTGATGATATGGGTATTTCCCAATCCGAGTTCGGGTTCCCGACAACGCAGCACGAAATAAATTACCTTAACGGCAACCTTGAATTGGTTGAGCGAGGTGTCATTTCAACTACAAAGCTTTCGGGTTGGATGAGAGCGATTGATTCGGATGTTGAGCTTTCATTTAATAATGTTCCGAAACTCAAAAACGTAAACCTTTCGCAATCGACCTCAGAACAGATGATACATGGCAAGTATCAAGGTAAAAAGACCCCTAATGACATTATTCAAATGACAAGCGATGCTGTTCGCTGTGCAGTTGCAAAAGGGGCTGAAATTATCGGAGTAAATGCGGAAGATGCCTCTCGAAGTGATATTGATTTTTTGATTAAATATGCAAAAGAAGCAAAAAAAGCAGGAGCAATGCGTTTCCGATATTGCGATACTCTCGGATACGAAGACCCTCTGACAACTTATGACAGAATTTATAAAATCGCAAAAGCCACAGGCATGACCATTGAATTACATTTTCACAACGACCTCGGCATGGCGGTCGGATGTTCCGTAATGGGTGCAAAGGCTGCTATTGATGCCGGAGTAGATGCGTACATAAATACAGCAATCAACGGTATGGGAGAACGTGCAGGAAATGCGGATTTGGTTTCATGCCTGCTTGCAGTTCTGAAATCTGCCGGTTTTAGAAGCAAATACAATATTGACCCGAATATTGATTTAAGCAAAGCATGGCAACTTGCGAAATATACCGCTTATGCCTTCGGAGTACCTATTCCTATAAACCAACCTGCTGTCGGGGATAACGCATTTGCCCATGAATCAGGAATTCATGCTGACGGGGCTTTGAAGGACAGAAGAAATTACGAATTGTATGATTATGAAGAACTAGGACGCGGTGAACCTGAAATTATTGAAACAGGCCGAATGATTACAACAGGAGAATACGGCGGAATTAAAGGTTTCAGAAACGTCTACGACAACCTTGAGCTTGAATTTAAGGATGAACACGAAGCAAGAAACATCCTTGAGCTTGCTCGTTATGCAAACGTACATACCCAAAAGCCGTTGACGTCCAGTGAATTGAGGTTTATTTACTATTATCCTGATATTGCGGCAAAAATCATGACCGTATCGCCTTATTACGAACCGCAAGGTGCGATAAAAGAACGTGTGGAATCAAAACTTTTGACAAAACCGCACAGAATTATCTAATCAGCGTATTTATGGTAAAATCAGGAAAAGATAAATAAGGAGATATGTAAAATGGGATTAACGCTTGCAGAAAAAATTATATCAGAACATGTCGGACGTGATGTTCGTGCCGGAGAACTCGTTATTGCCAATGTGGATGTTGCGGCGGTTCAGGATGGGACTGGTCCGTTGACGGTTCAAGAGTTTAAAAAACTCGGTATTCCAAAGCTGAAAAATCCCGAAAGATGTATTCTTTTTATAGACCATGCTGCACCGAGCCCGAGAAAAGAACTTTCTAATACTCACAAAGTATTAAGAGAATTTTCTAAAGAATACGGAGCCGTGCTCTCGGATGTCGGGGCAGGGGTTTGTCATCAAAGACTTGTAGAAACCTTTGTAAACCCTTGTGAAATTCTTGTCGGAGCTGATTCTCATACTTGTACTTCGGGTGCGTTGGGAGCGTTTGCGACAGGCATGGGCTCAACCGATATCGCTGTCGCTATGGCACTCGGTAAGACTTGGTTGAAAGTTCCTGCAACATACAAGGTGGAGGTTAGCGGTAAATTCAGAGAAGGTATTTGCTCAAAAGATTTGATGTTGTATCTTATCGGTATGATTGGAGCTGACGGGGCAACTTATAAAGCTCTTGAATTCTGTGGCGATACTATTGAAAACATGACGATGTCAGAACGTTTTACCTTAGCAAATATGGCTGTGGAAGCAGGAGCAAAGGCTGGTTTGTTCGTTGCTGATGAAAAAACTCATGAGTTCTTGAAATCCCGTGGCAGAGGGGACAAATTCAGAACGCTTAAACCTGACACTGACGCCGTTTATGAAAGAGTTATCAAAATCAAGGCAGAAGATGTCGGTCATACCGTTTCTTGCCCGCATACGGTTGATAACGTCAAAGCTGTTGAAGAATTGAGTGATGTGAAGGTTAATCAGGTTTACGTCGGAACATGCACAAACGGTAGAATTGAAGATTTGAGAATAGTCGCAAAAATTTTGAAAGGTAAAAAGATTAACCCTGACGTCAGAATGTTGATTTGTCCTGCGTCAAAAGATATCTACTTGCAAGCACTTGATGAAGGCTTAATTACAATATTTGTAGAGGCTAACGCAACAATTTTACCTCCGGGGTGCGGTCCTTGCGTTGGGGTTCATGCCGGAACTCTCGCTGACGGTGAAGTTTGCCTTGCTACACAAAACAGAAATTTCCAAGGCAGAATGGGTAACGTAAACGGATTTATTTACCTTGCGTCCCCTTATGTTGCGGCTTATACAGCTCTACGTGGCTATATTTGTGCAAAGTAGATTTTCTAATCTGTCGACAAACAAGAATAGCCGACTGCCGTGCATTTTTGTATAAACAAAACGCTGTCAAAATTCCTTACTATTGAGGTAAGGAGATTTGTGATGTCTGCGAATAAACTTCAATACAAAAAAATGACCACGGAAGAACTTGTAGTTCTTTCGCAGCAAAACAATTTCAAAGCTCTTGAAGAGCTCATAAGGCGAGAACAGAAGAATGTCTTTGCAACATTTTCTTATCTTGCCAAAAAGCGTGAAAATATTGCAGATCTTACTCAAGAGGCACTTTTGCGTGTTGCAAAAAATATCGGAAACTTAAAAAATCCCAAGAATTTTAAAAGTTGGCTCAATCAAATTGTTACCAATCTGTTTTATGATGAGCTGAGAAAAAATTTACGCAAGCCGGAGATTATCTCAATAGATGACGATGTCAATGAGGAGGTGGCACTTCCTCTAAAAACGCTTATCCCCGACAAAAAATGCAAACCTCCGGAAAAATGTATCACCTCCGAAATGGAAGAAATTATTAAAAATGAAATCAAGGAACTCCCCGAGCCGTTTAGAATTGCGATTGTCTTGAGGGAGTTGCAAGGTTTGAGCTACGAAGAAATTGCAAGTGCCACAAATGCCAGTGTTGGCACTGTCAAATCTCGAATAGCTCGAGCTAGAGTGAAACTTCAAAATAATTTGAGAGCATATATTTAACACATAAGGAGAAAATATGGAAAGCAATTTGAATTGTAATCAGGTAATTACGCTTTTGACGTTTTATATTGAAAACAAGCTCGACAATTCCCTCAGTCGTGCGGTGAAGGTTCATCTTGAAAATTGTCCGGCATGTATGGAAAAATACAATAAGCTAAAGCAAATTTTTCAGAATTTTTCTGAGATTAAATCAAAAATTACGGAGGAGGAGCAAGTCGATACTGATTTTTACAACAATCGTCAGTACCAAACCTTTAGGGAAAATCTCTCGGCGTATATTGATAACGAATTGAGCGACAACGAAAATATCAAAATTAAGAAAATTGCTATTTCAAACCCGCTTGCGAGAAAGGATTTAGAGGATTTTTACACTTTTAAACAGCTTTTGAATTCCTCATTTAATAAGACAAAAAGTGAGATGAAAACAGATTTTTCCAAAAGAACAATGTCGCAAATTATGGCAGGAGAAGGCGAACGCTACGAATTCAGCCCGTTTTTGAAGTTGGCTGGGCTTTTTATGTTGATTACGATGATTATGCTTATCGGATTGATAAATCTTCTAAATTTTTAAAGAAGATGAGTTAGCATAAACGTTGTTGAGATAATTCTCCATAGAAATACCTCGAGGTGCTTGCATGTTTTTCATTTTGTAAGCATTCATTCTGTTGAGGGTGTTTTTTTGACGTTCGGAAGCGTATTTGTTACGAATTACAGGGGTGATAATGTTGCTTGATAAAATAGAGCCTGCAAGCCCTGCGTACACGTCAACCCCGTTTTTGAAGTTTTTGAAATCGTTTTCAATACCCGAGGTTTTGAACCCAGCTTGTTTGGTAACATCAAAATCCCAGTTGCCGATTTTCGATTTGTCGAGGTTCGGAATACTGTCTAGGAATTTAGAAATTTTTGCGTTACGAATTTTGCCCGTTTTAACGAGTTTTGATGCCAAGGCTTTGCCCGAATAAGTTACGGCATAAAAAGACAAAATGTTTGTGGCTGCGTCCGCAAATTCTTGCGGTATTAAGAAAACTTTTTGTTCGTTCGGAATTTTGTCATTAAAAACAATCGCCGCAATTTGGGCTAATGAAGACAAAATCCAACCGAGAGTACCTGTGTGGACAAGCATTGTCCCCGGTTGTTCGCCGTATTTTTTCAAAATTGTTTCTTTAAATCCGTCCCAACTTTTTGCCAGTGGTTTAAAAATATTTTTTAATTCAGGGGTTTTCATTTTTCAGCCCCCTTGTCAGGTTTTGGGAAGTCCGTCATGACATTTGTTAAGAATTTAGTCAAAGGTGCATCAATTAAAAAGTTGGTAAATAACATAACGACAAGTGAAACGATTGTTCCCATTGCGTTTTTGTACTGTGCTTGAGTTTCTTTTGCAAGCCCCTCCCATTTCTTCGGCAAGAACGGTTTGCAACCCATAGCCTTGATACAGCCGTAACGGATTGCGACACCAGTCATTGTCCCGGCAACGATTTTGGCGATTGTGCGGGCAACAGAGTATTTTCTGGTCTTGTCGTCAACGGATTTGTTATGTGCGTCAATAAACGGTTGGGTGAGAAGTGCTGTAGCCCCCAAAATTCCTCTCTGATGAGCAGAAGTACATTTCTGCCCGAATTTTTCAACGTGTGTCATGAATTTGTCTGACGCTGTTTCAAAGGAAGGCAGTGCATTATAAGCCTTTTTCAAAATATTTGGCATTTTGAAAGGGGTACTTGCAACTATTCTGTTTTGAAGCGGATTTACCGATACCATATTTCTACACCCGAGTATATAAAGCTTATGAAGGTCAAAAATTGCCCTAATGTCGGAATATTTTAAGAAATATTTACAATTTATAAGGCAAATTTTTATAAAGAGGACTTTTTAAAAAGCCCTCTTGTTATATCTCACAAGATCGCACCCTTCGGCACAACAGTAACACCGTCAGGTGACACATGAAATCCTCTGCGAATATCTTCTTCTCGATTATATCCTATTCTTGTATTTGGCGGAATTTTTACATTCTTATCAATTATCGCTTTTTTAATTCTTGAATATCTGCCGACATCCACATTTTCCATTAAAATACTCTCATACACTTGAGAATAACTGTTAATACGAACTTTTGGAGAAAGCACACATTTAGAAATACTTCCGCCGGAAACGACACACCCCTCTGATACCATTGAATTTGTTGCCATACCTACTCTATCACCTTCCTGCCATACAAATTTTGCAGGAGGATAGTTGTAGTTAAAAGTTCTCAAAGGCCAATCTTTTGAATACAAATTCAATTCAGGGTTTGAGTCCAACAAATCCATATTGGCTTGCCAATAAGCATCTATACTACCGACATCTCGCCAATAACCTCTCTCCGCATCAGTTATACCCGAAAATTCATTTGTTGCGAAATTGTACACAAATATATTTTTACCTTGCTCTAACAACATCGGAATAACATTTTTACCAAAATCATGGCTGGAATTTTCAATATTTTCATCTTCATCAAGAGCCTTCAAAAGAACATCTTTCCCAAAAATATAATTTCCCATAGACGCAAGGCACATATCAGGCTGACCAGGAATTGATTTCGGTTTTGTTTTAGGTTTTTCAACAAAGTTTGTCAAACGCCAATTTTCATCAACCTCCATAATTCCAAACTCCGAAGCTTCTTCAATCGGAATCGGAATTGCAGAAATTGTCAAATCCGCATTGTTTTCTTTGTGAAAATCCAACATTTGCGAAACATCCATTTTATAAATATGATCCCCGCCAAAAATACAAACATAATCAGGATCTTCATCCGTAATATGAAAAACATTCTGATAAATAGCGTCAGCTGTTCCTCTATACCAATTTGAACCCGTTCGCATTTGTGCAGGACACAAATCTACATACTGGTTTAAAAAAGGAGATAACACCCAACCTCTTGTAATATGTTTATTTAACGAATCTGATTTGTATTGAGTCAAAACTTTTATTTTGAAAAATCCCGAATTAATAAAATTATTCAAAACAAAATCAATAATACGATATCTTCCACCAAACGGAACGGCAGGTTTTGCCCTGTCTTTTGTTAACGGAAGAAGTCTTTTACCCTCCCCGCCCGCTAAAATCATAACAAGTGCATCATCTATAGACATATTTTCCCTCTTTCAGTTGTTTCTCAATTATACACCCCGTTGTCAAAATTTGCACCTTTGTTAAGGAGAATTAATAAGGATATAATTTAGTGACAACCGCCGCAGCTCCCGCAACTACCGCCGCAACCTTCATGTGAAAATAAATCGTTGAAATCAAAAACTTTATCCTCTACAAGAGTTTTAACAACCTTTGGATAAATAATTTCTTCCAATTTTTCAACCTGTTCTTTTAATTCATCAAAATGAGTCGTATTCCCTATCAATATCGGATATTGTGCAAGGATTTTTTCATCATTAATATCATTTGCCATTCGATAAACAGTTACACCCGTAACCTTTACTCCCGCATCAAAAGCTCTATAAATCGCATCACGACCTTTAAACGAAGGTAATAGCGATGGATGAATATTGATAAATTTCGAAAGTTCAAGAACTGATGTTTGAATTTCTTTGTCATAATCCGTCAAAATCACCATATCAAAATTTCTCGGAGCAAAAAATTCCACATTTTCTTCATATGGTAAATACTGATGTTTAATTTTTAAATCTTTTGCAAATTTCAAGATTTCAGCCTCTAAAACATCTGAAATACACGTAATTTCAACATCAAAACCCTTCAACTCTTTTACAATCGCCTCAAAAATATTTCCTTTTCCCGAACCCATAATAGCTAATTTCTTCATATATCCCCCTTTCAAAAATAAGAATACCACAAAAAAAGACCGCCTTCAAAAGCGGTCTTTCTTTTATCTTGTTTAAACAGATTAGTTGCAAAGAGCGAGCAAGATACCCGCAGCAACACCCGAACCGATTACACCTGCAACATTCGGTCCCATTGCGTGCATCAAAAGATAGTTTTGAGGGTTTGCTTCCAAACCGACTTTATTAGATACACGAGCAGCCATCGGAACAGCAGATACCCCTGCTGAACCTATAAGCGGGTTGATTTTTTCTTTCAAGAACAGGTTCATAACTTTTGCAAAAATTACACCTGCACCTGTTGCAAAACTAAATGCGATAATCCCCAAGACTAAAATAAATAAAGTTTGAGTAGTTAAAAACTGATCCGCAGAAAGTTTTGAACCAACGGACAGACCTAAGAAAATAGTTACGATGTTGATCAAAGCATTCTGCATTGTGTCAGAAAGTCTTTCTACAACACCGCATTCTTTACACAAGTTACCGAATGTTAACGCACCGATTAGAGGGCATGCATCAGGCAAAAAGATTATACAAAGCCCCAAAACAACAAGCGGGAACACAATTTTCTCTCTCTTTGAAACTTCTCTCAACTGTTTCATTTCAATTTTACGTTCAGCTTCACTTGTTAATGCTTTCATAATAGGCGGTTGAATAACAGGAACCAATGCCATATAAGAATATGCTGCAACAGCAATCGCACCAAGCAATTCAGGAGCTAATTTTGAGGTTACATAAATTGAAGTAGGGCCGTCAGCACCACCGATGATACCGATTGCACCTGATTGTGGCAAGGTGAAGCCGAAACAGCACAAAGCCAACAACGATGCACCAAAGATACCGAACTGAGCAGCACCACCCAACAATGCTGTTTTAGGGTTTGCAATCAACGGTCCGAAGTCTGTCATTGCCCCAACACCCATAAAGATAATCAACGGGAACAAGCCTTTATGAATACCTGCTTCGTAAATAATTCCCAAAAAACCTGTTGGTTCAGCTATTCCTGCAACAGGGATGTTTGAGAGCAATCCGCCGAATGCTATCGGAATAAGCAATAGCGGTTCATATTGTTTTTTAATACCCAACCACAAGAGAAAACAGCAAATTACCAACATCAACGGAGAACCAAATTGATGTAGAAATTGCTCAAATCCGCTTGTAATTGTCGGATCTGCCGGTTGAACAAAGTTTGCGATACCGGTAGAACTCCATAATTTTACTAAACTTTCTAATATGTTCATATTTTTATCCTTTTCAAATTACGTCTTACTAGCCGATAGTAACAAGTACATCGCCTGTCTTAACTTTATTTCCGACTTCAATTTCAACTGATTTAACAACTCCTGATACAGGTGATTTAATTTCAGTTTCCATTTTCATAGCTTCTACAACGGCAATAACATCACCTTCAGATATTTCATCGCCGTTTGAAACAAGAACTTTCAACACATTACCCGGAAGTGCGGCTTTAACCGGAGTTTCATCTCCGCCGGCAGTTGTTGTGTGAGCTTCAATACCGTCTTTAACGTCGATATCATAAAGTTTTCCGTTAACGGTTGCTTTCTTACCTTCGATTGCAACCGCATATTTTTTACCGTTAAGAGTAACGGTATAGCCGTTCGGTTTATCGACTTTCGGTTCATTTGCACCTTTTTCGCATTTTCTCACACCGATTGAAGCTTTACCTTCAAGGAACAAAATACCTTTTTCTTTACAAGCCGCAGAAATGAAGATGTTTTCATCATTAACAGGCAACCCTGCATCTTCAAGACGTTTTGTTGCGGCCTTTATACCTTTATTTTCATCTCTGTCATTGATATCAACAACAAGCTCAGTTGTAGGTTTAAGATTCAACTGCTCAGATGCAATTCTTACGACTTCGCTATCAGGCTCGCAAGGTGTTTTTCCGAAGTACCCGAGAACCATTTTCCCATAACCTTCCGCAATTTTTTTCCAAGGCCCGAACATTACGTTATTAAAAGCTTGTTGGAAATAGAACTGTGACACAGGAGTAACAGAAGTTCCGAAACCGCCCTTCATTACAACTTCTTTCATTGCTGCAACGACTTCAGGGAATTTATCCATCAAATTGTTATCTCTGAGCATTTGAGTATTTGCAGTCAAAGCTCCACCAGGAAGCGGTGATTGAATAATCATCGGATTTACAGACAAAGCTTCAGGTGGCAAGAAATAATCTTTCATGCATTCTTTGAAAATTTCTTCTGTTTCAAGAATTTTTTCAACATCAATACCTAAATCATAGTCCGTACCTTTAACGGCATGCCACATAGAAACGATATCAGGTTGAGCAGTTCCGCCTGAAACAGGCTTCATTGATAAGTCGATACCGTCCGCACCGCCGTCAAGAGCTGCTAAATATGCTGCCAAGCCTGTACCAGCGGTTTCATGAGAGTGGAAACGTATGTGAGCATCTTCGCCTAAAATTTCTCTTGTACGTTTAATAGTTTCGTAAACTTTTCTTGGGTTAGATGTTCCGGAAGCATCCTTAAATGCAATACTGTCAAACGGGATGCCAGCATCAAGAATGTTTCTCAATACCTTTTCATAAAAAGCGACATCATGAGCACCTTCACAACCGATAGGCAGCTCCATCATAGTGATTGTAACTTCATGCTTCAATCCGTTATCTCTAATACATTGACCTGAATAAATAAGGTTATTTACATCATTTAACGCATCAAAGTTTCTGACAGTTGTTACACCGTGTTTTTTGAACATTTTTGCGTGAAGATTAATAATATCTCTTGACTGTGAATCAAGACCTACAACGTTAACCCCTCTCGCCAAGGATTGAAGGTTAATATCAGGACCAACGGCAGCTCTGATTTTATCCATTGTTTCAAAGGCATTTTCGT
>ONYB01000152.1 GCA_900321895.1 uncultured Brachyspira sp. | reverse complement strand
GACATATCAAATTCATAAGGTTCTTTTACAATTTTCAAAAGTTCCTCATAATCTTTTGCCGCATCGTCATAACATTTTTCCGAATACAACCTGTCGGCAGCCGCAATTCGTTCCAAAATCGCACTGTCAGTAATCCTCAACTTCAATCTTTCATATTCGCTTTTTGCATTGTTGTTAAAAGGTTGAGGGGTCAAGCTCATTGCCTTTGCCTTGTAACGTTGAGATAAAAACGTATTATCTTGTGCGTAAAGTTTCGCTAAAACGTTGTAAATACTGGCGTTTGTCGTGCAATACTCAAGAGTTTTTTCATAATAATTTCTTGCCTCAAGATTTTGCCCCAACATATAATAGCAATCGCCAACCTTGCGGTTAAGTTCGCACAAATCAAACTGATACGGACTTTTGATAACCTCAATCAGTTCATTGTATATCTTAATCGCCTCTTGATATTTTTTTTGAGAATACAACTTGTCCCCATAGGCGATTTTGTGCAACAAAGACTTACTGCTAAGCCTTAATTTCAAACGTTCAACTTCACTCTTCATAGAAATTATTATATAAAATTACCCCGATTTGTCAAACAAATTCTCAAGAAAACATGTCATAAAAATGGTAAAACTGAAACGGGGCAAGTTTTGTGTATTTTTCCAAAAATTCGACATATTCAGTCTGCATTTTTTTCAAAGTTTCAGATTTTTTATCAGTCGAATTAAATCTTTGCAAATAAATTTTATATTTCTCATCCTGTGATTTTAATACACAAACAAAATAAATCGGAGCTTCCATAAGTTGTGCAAACTTAAAAGTTCCGAGCGGGAATTCAACATTGTAACCAAACATTTTCGTAACAAAATTTTGTCCGGACTTACTTGTTCTATCTCCTGCCATTATGACAAATTCACCTTTAGAAAGCTTCTCTTTCAACTCAATCGAAGTTTCGACTCCGATTTCTTCAATCGGATATGCCACAACAGGGCTCGAAATTTCAATAGCTTTAATAAATCCATTAAAAATTTTGCACTGTTCTTTCGTCACAAAAGCATTTATTTTTCGCTCAGGTTCTTTTTCTATCATTGCCCGCATTACATCAATATTTCCTAAATGCGAACAAATAAAAAATATACCGTTTTTCGAATCAATATCCAACTGTTTTTTGAGTTTCTCATCTGCAAAAGAAATTCTCGAAACATCAAATCTTCCCGAAAAAACTTCCATCCTATCCAACAAAGAAAAAGAGTATTCTAAAAAATGTCGATACTGATTAAAAATTGAAGAATTTTCACCAATAATTTTTAAATATTTTGCAGAAGCTTGTCTTTGTTTTTTTGCTCCCCAAAAAGCAAAAAAAGTCACAAAAAAGACAATAATTTTTACAAAATTTCTGCCAAAAAATTTATGAATATAATAAAGAACAAATAACCTCTTTACACCTGCAGCTTGCTCTTTTGCCTGATACCATTTCATGAAAATTTCTCCTCATTTTTGTATTCAAAAACAAGACTTGTCAAATAAGAAATCGCAAGCCCGATTGTTAAAATTATTCCGAGCGAACTAATCAATTTGAACCCCGTAAATGACAACAACAAAAATGAAAAAATTGTCGTTAAACACGAAAGCAAAACTGCATCTTTTGAACCATTCAAACCACTTGCTCTAAAAACAGAATAATCCAATCCAAACCCGATTATCAAAAATATTGCAAGGATATGAAATAAATTAATTTCTACACCGCACAAACTCAAAATTCCGACAGAAAAAGTAGAAGCTAAAAGTGACGGAGTTAAAATTTTCACGGCAGTTTTGAACTTATAAATGCAAGAAAGAATTATCAAAAGAACTGCCAAAATCGGTAACAACATCACCAAACAATTATTCCGACACTTTTGAATTCTATCTGAAATATTTTTTTGAACATCTATATAGTCAGCTCCGTTTTTTTTAACAATTTCAGGATTTTTAATATCATACAAAACCACAAACGAAGTGTTTTTATCGAGCAAAAATTCCGACAAAATATCATTCTCATCAACACTCAAATAATCCTCAGAAATTTTCGAATTTAATAATTTTTCAATTTGATTTTGCGATAAAAAAGTTGCATAATTTTTGAGCGAATTTTTATACAAATTTTTCCTCAAAATTTGATTTTCTTTCTGCTGTTTTTTTGAAGGAATATATTTACTCATCGCCTGAAATTCACTATCGTTTAGATTATGCGTTAGCTTCTCTTCATTCTCCAACAGTGTTTGCAAATCATTGCCTTTTACAACGGCAAAAGTTGTTTTTTCTCCGCTGCCCGTAACTTCTTTAAATAATTTTTCTGCCTTCAACAAATTTTTTGACGGCACATACATCGCTCTGATATCGTCATTAAATTTCACAAAAAACAATCCGCAAAATGCAAGAATTGCAACAATAAAAATCAATATTTTTCGCATTTTTTGAGGCATTTCAAAATTAATATTTTTAGAATCTACATCAAATTTTAAAAGCGGATAAAACAAATTTACGATACAATAAACGCTAAACAACCCCGTCATTGTAAAAACAGAAATTTGTTTCAACAATTCGACTCCCGATAACATCAAAACTGCAAAAGCACTAACCGTTGTAAACATACTCACAGTAAGGCTTTTAAAAATTTTGTTTATATCTTTTTCAATAAAATAATGTAGGGTATAATCAATACAAATTCCAATCAACGTAGTCGAAAAAACAAACGTCAAAACATGAATTGATTTAAAAAATATTGAAGCAATTATATATCCGCAAAGCATTCCGAAACCCAACGTAATTATTGCAGGAATTACAAGTTTTATATTGGTAAAATAATATTTAAAAAGTGCCAAAAGAAACAACACCGAAAACAAACAAATCAGATTAATTTCGAACATAGAACGGGAACTGGCATAATAAGAATGAACAGAAGATCCTGTCAAATAAATTTTTACATCTTTTGAAGATAATTTTTTCTGAATTTTAATCAAATTTTTAATTTCTTTATTCGCAACAGAAGGGGACAATGCGTTGTCGTGATTGATTTCTAAAGTTGTTATCGTATAATACTTGCCATTATAATTTATCAAAGAAAAATCACCGTTACTATTTGTCGAAAGTGATTTTACATAATCAGTAAACAACATAAACGGATCTTCTTCCAACGGCACAAGCGAAAATCCGAGCGGGTTATAAAGAGCTTCCAAACTTTCAGAAGCCACCTCTTCATACTGCTCTTTTTCGAGTAAATTTATGTTTTTTACTGACAATAAATTATTCTGATATTTTTTATATTTTTCTAAAAAATTTTGAACATTTATATCTTTTTTTGTAAAGAAATTTTGATTAATTTTTTGAGAAATTTTTTCAGATATTTCTCCAACTTTTTCTGCATCTTCCCCCTCAACCATTACGTTAATTATTGAGGAATATCGTCCACTCAAATCCACTACAATTTTATCTTCTTGCGAATTTGAAAAGACTGCATTCAGGATGTTTGTTTCTGTTTTTGCAGGATGAAAAATCACAAAAATTCCGGCGATTAAAAATAAAATTATAAATAAAAATCTTAAAAATTTTTCCATACTATTTGCATTCTGTAAAATCAATTTTTGTACTTCCGTTTTTAATTGTATTTATTCCAATCTTGTCGATATATTTTCCGCCTTCAAGAATAATTGATGCAATATGTGCATTAATTTTTGAATCAGATTTCGGTTTTAAAGCAAGTGTCCATTTTGCACCGTTTTTCTCATAAAAAACCTTAAAATTACGATTTAAATACGAATAATCTTTTTTATTTATTGCAGAAATTATTCCGCTAATTCTACGATTTTCATCAGAAGTATAAGAAGTCACCATTTTAACAGGATATACAGTTTCAAAAGTCACCCCTTTGTCTTTTACAAACCGAAAATTTCCACCTGATTTTATACTTGATGAAGAATTCAGAAAAACTTTTTCCTGAGTAAATTTACAAACTACATTTTGAAATTGCGGAAGTTGGATATTTTCAACCCTATACGGATGAGAAAAAACATCAGCAAAAGCAACACCGACGCTTAAAATAATTCCAAATAATATTATTGCAAAATTTTTCATATTTAAAGTTTACAACAAGCAAGTTTTTGTTTCAAACCCTCCGGAGCCGAATAAATACTTTCGCCCGTTTTTATATCAACACAAATCTGCATACTCTTTGCCGAAAAAACTTTTTCACCACTCTCCTCATCAAAAATATTATATTTTATAATCAAAGCCGGTTCAAGCTCCTCCACAATCGTTTCCAAAAACAAAACCTGATTAAACTTACACGGTTTTATATATTTTAAATCCATTTTTGCAATCGGATACAAAACACCGTCCGCTCTCATATTATCGTAATCATAACCGATTTTTTTGAGTAGGTCACATCTGGCACTTTCCAAATATTTCAAATAATTTCCGTGCCAAACAACATTCATCGGGTCAAGGTCATAAAACTGTACTGTCAATTTCATTTCTGTTTTAAAAAGCATTTTCTAATCCTCACTACTTTTCAAATATACACGAAGAATAAATTTTGTCATCCGACAGGTAGGTAATTTCAAAATTCTTTTCAGTTTCAATTATTCGCAAAGTTACTTTTTCCTCTGGATTAATTATATTTGAAAATTTCAATTTTTTCACGTTGCTTGTCAGCAAATTTCTCTTAAAAATTTCTTCAAGAAAATATTTTGCAAAATATAATTGAACAACACCGGGAACAATCGGTTTTATATCAAAATGTCCTTTTAAAAAATTAGAATTTTTTCTAAATTTTAACATGATTTTTGCAAGATTTACATCAAGATTTTTTTCAAAAATATATGGTAAAGTTAAATTTAAACCAAAGAAAAATTTCAACTTTTCGTAATCAATTTTCCCTGAAATATTTTTTGGAATTTCTGACAAAATTCTCCATTTTTTCGGAACAATTTCTACAAAACCCGACAAATATTTTTTCAACAATTTTATATCAAAATTTTCATCGTCAACCACGATTGCACAAGCTAAAACATCCTCATATTTAAGGCAACAAGCATCTTTTACATGTGAAAAATTTTTCGAAATATTTTCAATTTCTGTCAGAGAAATTCTTTTTTCCTGAACCTTGACAATTCTATCTGTTCTCTTTTTCAATACGAATTTTTTATCAGAAAATTTTTCAATAATATCATTCAAAATAATTTCTTTTTCAGGGAAAAAATCTGACTTAACAACGATTTTTCCTTCTTCATTTTTTTCGACACAAACTTCCTCCAAAACGGTGAAGATTTCACCATCATTTTTGTATGCTATATTACCGGTTTCGGTGCTTCCATAAATATCAATTACTTTTGAAAATTTATTAAAATATTTATAAATTTTTTCTTCAGTTTTTGCACCTGCCAGAAAAACTTTTTCAGGCGGATTTTCAAACTTATAATCATATTTTTCAAATTTTTCCACAAACGAAGGTGTCGAAATAAAAATATAATTCGACGACTTTGGAAGCTGTTCCGGAAACTCAATTCTTGTTTGAAAAATTTTCATTCCAGAATAAAAAGGTAAAATAAAATTGAAAGCAATTCCATAACTGTGAGAAGATAACGTTGTAGATACGATCAGTGAATCTTTTTTTAAATTAAATTCATCCAAAACAGCTTGAGCTTCCACCTCTAAATTATATAAAGTTTTTCCGATTAATTTCGGAATTCCGGAAGAACCAGATGTGAAAAAATTTATCATTATTTCTTTTGAATTATAATCATTTTTAAAGTTTTTCCACGACATTTTTTTATCAAAATTTTCTGGTTTTATATAAGAAAAATCCAACAAATTTAATCGACTTTTATCAGTTAAAAGATAAATATTTTTTTTTGCAAAAATTGCCGCAAAAAAGTTCACCGCAAAGTCGAAATAATTTTCGCAAAGCAATACTACATCTGCGATTTGAGATTTTTCAAATTCGTTTTTTTGATAAAAGACATAATCTTTAAATTCAGAAAATTTTACATTTTTTTCAACAAAAATTTCATCATTATCATATTCATTTGTAAAGAATTTTTCTAAAATCATTTTTGATATTTTTCCCTCAAAATTATTCTGACAACATATTCAATCGCAAAGAAACTTCCGATTAAAATATACGAAACAAAACCATTATAAATTGCCCAAATTTTTTCAGGCAAAAATACAGTAAAAAGAGAAATCATAAAATTAAAAAATGTAAAAATTGCCCAACATAGTGTCAAATTTTTTGTATATTTTTTGGTAAAATCATCAAGTTCGCCTTCAATAGATTTTGCAATTTTTTGGATAACCGTTTCTTTTTGAAAATACGAAATAAAAAACAATAAAAACACCGAAAAATTTGCCAAAACAGGATAAAATTTTACGGCAAAAATATTCGTAAAATGAAAAACAATTATAACAAAAACCGTCACCAAAAAAGGTAATACAAACTTCAATTTCATTTTAACAAATCTTCAATAGTATCGACAACATCATCAATAGTTTTGATTTTTTTAAAATTTTCCGGCGGGATTTTCTTTTCAGTAAAATACTGAACTTTTACAGCCAAATCAACCGCATCAATACTATCAAGTTCCAAATCCTCAAAAAGATTAGCATCTGGAACTATCAAATCCTTTTTAATTTCAAAATCATCAACTAGAATTTCTGTCAATTTATTTAAAATTTCTTCCCTTGTAAATTGTTTAGTCAACGTTATTACTCCTAATAAAGTCTGCGAGAGTTTTTACGGAATAAAAATGCTTTTGATTTTCTTTTTTGTCAGAAGAAAGCGTTAAATTATATTTCTTTTTCAAAGCCATGCCAAGCTCTAACGCATCTATTGAATCCAACCCCAAACCGTCAATAAACAAAGGTTCTTCTTCATTTATATCATCAGGCGAAATATCTTCCAATTCCAACGATTTTATTATTAATTCTTTTATTTCATCTTCCAACATAATTATCTCTCTATATAAAGTTATACCCTAAGGACGAAGTAATGTCAATTTATGCGATTTTTTATAATTTCTGAAATATGATTTCTTAATTTTATATCATCAGAAAATTCTTTTTTTAAACTTTCAACATCAATTTCCGACATCATTTTTATATTGTAATCAACCGGAACTTCTGAAACCCGAAAAGGAGATGAATGCTTTGCAAAAAACGGGAAACTTAACTCAATTTTTATCGGAACAATATTTATATCATTTGCAATCGCCAATAATGCAGCCCCTTTATGAATTTTTAACTTTTCACTCGGCAAAGTTCTGGTTCCAGTCGGAAAAATAATTATATTAAACCCCTCATCTAAAGCTTCTTTTGCCGACTTTTTAAAAACTTCCGTATCCAAATCATTAATAATATACAGTGATTTTACAATATTCCTCATAAACGGGTTAAACAAAAGCTCTTTTTTAGCAAGACATAATGAATTCGGAATTAAACTAATTAAAAATACAATATCTAAAAAACTCGGATGAGATGCAACAACAATTTTACCCCTGATTTTTCCCAAATTTTCATCGGAATAAACCCTGACGATATTGGTTTTCTCCATAATTTTGACAAATATTTGCCACGACCTTCTAACTACATTTGCAAAAGCTTTTCGCCGTTCGCACCCTCGTAACCTGATTGAAAGTATCGGAAAAATTATCCACCCTATTACAGTTGCACCTGCGGCAAAAATCAACATTTCAAAAAATATCAGTAATATTTTCAAAATTTTCATCTGTTGACCCTCTCAATTTCAAAAATATCACTCACAAAAAATTTTTTTTCATCATTTAAGAATTTTACAAAATCTTCAAAAGTATCCGAAACTTCCGCATTTTCACTTTTTTCTCTCAATAAAAACTCACCGTCTGCGGCTTGTACAAGCAGAACTGAAAGGCTTTTCACCTCGTCAAAATCCTCAGTGTAACAATAAATACAATCCTGCTCTTTTGTCGTCAAAATTCCTTCCAAAAGCCCGTATGCAAAACTCTTTTCACCCGCAGAAATTGCATTGTAGCCAGTTTTTATTTTTTCCAAAATCGAAAACAGTCCGACAGACGCATTATGAACTGAAGCACTAAACCCCGCAGGCGAAACTTCACCCTCCTCTTTCAACTGTGTCGTAAGCTTTTTCACCCGTTCAAAATCTCCAAAGCAAGAGGAAAATACCAGAGCAACCTCACTGTTTTCAAAAACTTTATACAAAGTACACAAAGCAGCTCGTCCAAAATTATCCAGTTTTCGCCGAGTCATCATAGGTATAAAAGAAACATCCGGCAACTCACCCGTCAAATATGAAAAATTTTTTATATCAAAAATTATCTCTTTCATGCTAATATATAGTATAATGGTTACAGAAAAATTCTGCAACAACGAGGTAAAACAATGATTATTACTGATTTTTCGGCAATATGCAATCTGGGCGACAATATTTGCGAAATTTTT
Source organism: uncultured Brachyspira sp. (assembly GCA_900321895.1). Taxonomy (GTDB): domain Bacteria; phylum Cyanobacteriota; class Vampirovibrionia; order Gastranaerophilales; family Gastranaerophilaceae; genus Scatousia. Next base: position 3,938 of record ONYB01000152.1, on the reverse strand, counting down.
CAAAATGCCACAAACGGCAAATTACGAAATTTTTCGATTAATTCTCCGCTTCCGGAAATCAAAAACGAAAAATATAACATCAGATGTAATCAAATTTTGCTGCATTGCGTAAACCAAATCAAAAATTCAATTAACGATTTAATCCAAAAATACGGTAAAAATCGAATTGGAATAGTGATTGCTACCGCAAACACAGGCATTGACGAATTTTTAGACACCAACAATCCCGAACATTCCAAAATTAGCAATCCCGCAGAATTTTTAGAGGATTATTTGGGATGCAATAACTTTTATGCTTCTGTATCAACCGCCTGTTCTTCAGGTATCAAAGCTTTTTCTACAGCAGAAAAACTTTTAGAAAACGGGGTTTGCGACGCCGTAATTGCAGGCGGTTGCGACGGCATGTCACGACTTCCGCTGGCAGGTTTTGCCTCTCTTGAAGTTTTAATAAAAGAACGTTCAAACCCAATGAGCAAAAATCGTCACGGAATGAACATCGGAGAGGGCGGAGCTATTTTTCTGCTGGAAAAGGATGGACAAGGAGTAAAAATACTCTCAACAGGGGAAACTTCCGATGCCTATCACGCTTCAACCCCGAATCCGACAGGGACGGAAGCCGCAAATGCCATTAAAATCGCACTCAAAAAGGCAAATTTGAAACCTGAAGATATTGACTACATAAACCTTCACGGCACAGGAACCCTTGCAAATGATTTAATGGAAGCAAATGCAATTTTTCAAGTTTTCGGGGACAAAGTACCTACAAGTTCTACAAAACCGCTAACGGGGCATTGCTTGGGTGCTGCCGCAAGTATCGAAATTGCTCTTTGCTGTCAAATGTTGAAAAACAATCCGCAAAACCTTCTTTTACCACACATTTTTGACGGCGAATATGACGACGAACTTCCAAAAATCAAACTTGTTCAAAAAGGAGAAAAAACTGACAAATTGCAGCATATTATGTGCAATGCTTTTGGTTTTGGCGGAACTAATGCCGTAATAATTATAGGAAAATAAACATGGAACAAAATTTAGAAAAAATATTACCACACAGCCGCCCAATGATTATGATTGATTCTATTGATGAAATTAATATTGAAGAGGGCTACATAATTTCGAGCGTCACAATTAACGAGGATAAAATTTTCTTTGACAAAACCCTAAACGGGACAGATGCCCTTCTCGGAATTGAATTTATGGCACAAACGATTGCGGGATGTTCATTCTTTAAATACAACATCGACAAACCCAAAATAGGATTTTTGCTCGGAACTCGTTCTTATAAATGCAGCTTGGAAAAATTTGAAAACGGCAAAACCTACTCCGTAAAAGCCCGAGAACTCTATTGCGACAAGGAACTTGTTTCGTATGAATGTTTTATTTATAATGAAGGTATAGAGGTTGCAAGTGCCGTCATAAACGCATATCAGCCTCAAAATGTTGATGAATTCTTAAAATCGGGGATGTAAGAATGGCGAAGGAAGTTTTAATAACAGGTTCAAGCAGAGGAATAGGAAAAGCTTGTGCAATATACCTTGCAAAAAACGGGTTTGACATTGTTTTGCACTGCAACAAAAATATTTCAAAAGCGGAAGAAGTCCTTACAGAAATAAAAGAAATCGGTGTCAACGGACGAATACTTCAATTTGACATAAAAGACAGACAGGCTTGTCGTGAAGCGATTTCCAACGACATAACCACCCACGGGTGTTATTACGGAACCGTACTCAACGCAGGAATAGCTAAAGACAACGTTTTCCCTATTATGGAGGATGAAGAGTGGGATGATGTTATTAACACTAACCTCGGCGGATTTTACAATATTCTAAAGCCTATTGTTATGGCGATGATTGAGAATCGAATTAAGGGCAGAATAATTGCAATGTCATCGATTTCCGGCCTGAAAGGAAATCGAGGTCAAGTCAACTACAGTGCTTCAAAAGCAGGTATCATCGGGGCCGTAAAAGCCTTGAGCCTTGAACTTGCGAAAAGAAAAATCACCGTCAACGCAATCGCTCCGGGGATTATCGACACTGATATGATTCAAGATATTCCTCAAGATGAAGTAAAAAAATTAATCCCGATGAAAAGATTTGGCAAACCCGAAGAAGTTGCAAGCCTTGTAAACTATCTTATGAGCGAAGATGCCGGATATATTACGGGTCAGGTAATTTCCGTAAACGGGGGGCTTTTTTAGATGACAAAAAGAGTTGTAATAACAGGCATGGCACTGGCAAGCCCGCTCGGTTGCACGAGAGAAACGGCTTTTGAAAAACTTTTAACCAAAACGAATTGCGTAAAATACATGCCGGAACTCGAAAAATATGAACGTCTTAACACTCGACTTGCAGCACCTGCAAAAGATTTTATAATTCCGGCACATTTTAATCGAAAAGTTTTACGTACTATGGGCAGAATTTCAATTATGAGCGTTGCAACTGCCGAAGAAGCCCTTAAAGATGCGGGATTACTGGGGAACGAAATTCTCACTAACGGACAAACCGGAGTCAGTTACGGCTCTTCGACAGGAGCTTTAGAATCCGTTTTGGAATTTTACTCAATGATGCGGGATTTTGAAGTTAAGGGAGTCAATTCAGGCTCTTACGTCAAAATGATGAGCCAAACTGCTGCCGTAAACATTTCTCTCTATTTCAAAACTACAGGGCGACTAATTCCGACCTCAACCGCCTGCACGTCAGGCTCTATGGGGATAGGCTATGCTTATGACGCGATAAAAGACGGTTATCAAACAGTTATGATTGCTGGCGGGGCAGAAGAACTTCACCCGACACAAATTGCAGTATTTGACACTTTATACGCAACGAGTTTAAAAAATGACACCCCTGACTTAACCCCGAAGCCTTTTGACAAAAATCGTGACGGACTTGTTATAGGAGAAGGTGCAGGGACACTTATTTTAGAAGAATATGAACACGCAAAGAAACGTGGAGCAAAGATTTATGCCGAAATCAAAGGTTTTGGCACAAGCACGGACGGCACGCACATCACAAACCCGAACAGCGAAACGATGAAAAACGCACTTTTGCTAGCCCTGAAAGATGCAAAAATTTCGTCTGATGACATCGGTTATGTAAATGCTCATGGAACGGCGACAATTCAGGGAGATCTCGCAGAATCAAAAGCAACTTATGAAGTTTTCAAACGGGAAATCCCGACAAGTACAATCAAAAGCTACACAGGTCACACCCTCGGAGCTTGCGGAGCGATTGAAGCGATTTTATCAATAGATATGGCACACAAAAAATGGTTCTGCCCTAATGTCAATCTCAATGAAGTTGACGAAAACTGTGCAAAATTGGGTTATATCAGGGGCGACGGGCTCGAACTCGACACTCATTACGTAATGTCTAATAATTTTGCATTTGGCGGAATTAACACGTCACTAATATTTAAAATTTAAAATATTACAAAAACTTTACAAACGCCCATAAATAATTAAAGATTTTCGACAATCAATCCGATATATATGATGTAATCAGAAATCTAAGGAGTAAATCATATATGTTAAAAAAGATTGTATCACCTTCGTGTAATATATGCGACAGTGTGGAATTTATATTAAGAGGAGCGAGAAAACGTCGCAATATGGCGATTACAGCGGCAAAATCCATTAATTCGGATGCCGGCATTAAGACAGGACTTTCGGCAGTAAAATAAGCCGAAAGGAAGATTAGAGAGCTTTAAAAAAGACCGATATTGTTATCGGTCTTTTTCGATTATTCAGATTTCTTTTTATAAATATCCATGAAAAAGTAGACTTTTGTGTCGCTTCCGAACCTTTTGACAAAATCATAATTCTCGTTCACAAAATTACAAATTTCAAAGCCGAAATCCTTGCAAACATTATTCTTGCCGTAGCTTAAATATGAAACATTGTTAATTATAAAATAATCAGGTTTATGTTCTGCCAACCCTTC
>ONYB01000192.1 GCA_900321895.1 uncultured Brachyspira sp. | reverse complement strand
TGACGGTGTCTGATAACCAAGTTCCACGACCTCATACTCTTTACCCGATGCCATGAATTTAACTTTTTCGCCAAGATTTATACTTCCGTCAATAACTTTAAAAAAGCAAAGTGTCCCAAGGTACTGGTCATAAGCACTGTCAAAAACCAATGCTCTTAATGGTTTATCCGAGGTATCAACGGGCGGCGGAATTAAATCAACTATAGATTCTAAAACATCTTCAATACCAATCCCCGCCTTTGCACTGACTGGAATTGCCAATGATGCATCAATTCCAAGAACCTCTTGAATTTCTTCTCTAACCCTCTCTACATCCGCAGAAGGAAGGTCAATTTTGTTGATTACGGGAATTATTTCCAAATTTTGTTCTGCCGCAAGATAAACATTTGCTAATGTTTGAGCCTCAACACCTTGTGTTGAATCCACTATAAGCAAAGCACCTTCACATGCCGCAAGAGAACGTGAAACCTCATAAGAAAAATCCACATGCCCCGGAGTATCAATCAAATTAAGAATATACTCTTTGCCGTTTTTGGCTTTATAATTCATCCTCGCAGAATTTAATTTGATAGTAATTCCGCGTTCACGTTCAATATCCATTGAATCCATTATTTGGTTCTGCATATCACGCTGTGCAACCGTTCCCGTATATTCCAGCAATCTGTCGGCAAGTGTTGATTTTCCGTGGTCAATGTGTGCTATTATACAAAAATTTCGTACATTCTCTTTATATTTCATAATCCCATTATTATAAAAAAGCACAATAAACACAAGAGGGCATAAACTTTTTAAAACATCATAAAAATGAATGATTTAATTTTCAAAATCGTTTGCTAATATAAAACCATACTCCTTAGAGACTAAGATACACATATCCCTAATCAACAGCTATGCACCTCAAAGTACATAGCTTTTTTTTATACCTTTGTAAAAATATGTAAACCTTTATATTACATAAGTAGCAAGTTTTATTTTTATGGGTTTATAATTTATTAAACGAAGGAATATAAATGAAAATTAACGCAATCAATTCTTACAGTTACGCTAATAAAAACAAAATTAATAACAACCAAAAAACTCAAAACAAGAACGTAAGTTTCGGTTTTAGTGAAGATTACGGATATGATTATGACGACAGAGACTTTCGTAACGCAAAAGACCCGAACACTCTAAAAACACTCTGGCTTTTGTTTCAACTCCCCGCAGTGCTTTTGTGGGAAGGTTTGGATATGTCAAATAGAATTGAAAGCCTGAAACCTTCTAATAATGACAAAAAAATTGAAGACAGCGAGGAAATCACAACAGAAGGAACAGTTGGATTTAACAAAAATACTTCAAAAATATCACAACCTTTTGAAGATGATTGTTATTACGATTTTGAAGACGATGACGACGACGATTGGTAAAAACAGTAAACATTTGCCTATTTTCCCTTGTTTATGCTAAAATTTCAGTATGTTTGACAGTTTAAGTGACAGATTACAAGATATAATAAGCAAAACCCGCTCTACAGAGTTAACTCAAGAAAATATGCAAGAGGCTCTAAGAGAAATCAGGCGTGCACTTTTGGAGGCTGACGTCAACCTTCGTGTTGTAAAAGCCTTCATCTCTAGTATAAAAGACAAAGCGGAAGGGGAAAATGTTATTCAAGGCGTCGACCCGTCCCAACAGCTTGTAAAAATTGTTCACGACGAACTTATTGAACTTTTAGGAAAAGAAAAACACCCGCTAAACCTTAACAGTCACCCATCATTAATTATGATGCTCGGTCTGCAAGGTTCAGGGAAAACGACATCTTCTGCAAAACTTGCGGTAAAACTCAAAAAAGAAGGGAAAAATCCGCTCCTTGTTGCCTGTGACGTTTATCGACCTGCAGCAATCAGCCAACTTCAAACCCTTGGAAAAGACATCGAAACAGAAGTTTTTACCCTTCCTGATTGCAAAGATGTAAAACAAATTATACAAAATGCTATTGATTATGCAAAAGAAAAAGGATTTAATGTTCTAATCCTTGATACCGCAGGAAGACTTCAAATTGACGTTGATATGATGGCGGAACTTTTGCTTATAGACAGAATTTTCAACCCTGATGAAAAACTTTTGGTCATAGATTCCATGACAGGTCAAGAAGCGGTAAATGTTGCCGAAAACTTTGACGCACAGCTTAATTTGACAGGATTGGTTCTCACAAAACTCGACGGTGATTCCCGTGGCGGTGCAGCACTCAGTGTTGCATATTGCACTGGAAAACCTATAAAATTGACTGGTACAGGCGAAAAACTTAATGCATTAGAAGATTTTTATCCGGAAAGAATGGCAACAAGAATTCTTGGCATGGGTGATATTGTATCGCTTGTAGAAAGAGCACAAGAAGTTTTTGACGAAAAGCAGGCACAAGAACTCGAAGAAAAAATGAGAAAATCAGAATTTTCTTTCAATGATTTTCTTAAAATGCAAAAACAAATGAAAATGTTCGGTTCTGTAGACCAGCTCCTTGGAATGCTTCCTGGGATAAAAATAGGCAAAGACGACAGACAAAAACTTTCACACGAAAGCGACAAGCAATTCAAGCAAATGGAAGTTTTTATCCAAAGTATGACACCGGCAGAACGTTCGAACCCTGACCTTTTGAACACAAGTCGCAAAAAACGTATCGCAAAAGGTTGCGGAATGGAAATGTCGCAAATAAACCAATTTATTACACAATTTCAACAAATGCGAATGATGATGAAAGGCATGAGCGACATGAAAGATATGTTTTCCAAAGGCGGAATGCCAAACCTTGGGGGAAAAATGGGCAAACACGCCCTCAACAAGGCCATGTCTATGATGAAAAGAAGGTTTAAGTAGGTTTTCTGTTGGGAAAGCGGAGCGTCCCCACCGCAAAGGCGATAAGTCTGTATCGGAAAAGATAGAAGGATACTAAGGCACTAGGGCACTAAGTTCTTTACGTTTATTAAAACATGTCATCTTGAGGAGCGAAGCGACGTAAAGATCGCATCGTCGTGGAATGTGACTCAGACTTTCCCTCTACCTCTGGCGGATTTTCGGTAGAGTGAAGCGAAGCGGAACTCGTAACATCCGTAGTTCCATAGTGAGCGATAGCAAATTTGACAAAAATTTGTATAGCGAACGAGAGGAACAGGATAGCCGAATAATCCAAGACGGAGAGGGTTAATATTAACTATAAGGTCTTTTCAC
>ONYB01000151.1 GCA_900321895.1 uncultured Brachyspira sp. | reverse complement strand
GTTGGTTCAGTCGGTTGAGTTGGTTCAGTCGGTTGAGTTGGCTCGGTCGGTTGAGTTGGTTCAGTCGGTTGAGTTGGTTCAGTCGGCTGAGTTGGTTCGGTCGGCTGAGTTGGCTCGGTCGGTTGGGTTGGTGATGTCGGGATAACTAAGTTATCATCATCATTTTTGCCACCTTTGTCCTTGTCGCTGATTTTATTACCGTCAACGTCATAGTTAGGGTCGTCGCCTTGACCGCTTCCCCCATAGTAATAGTTTCTATCTGTAGGGTTTGCTCCAATTTTATTTACATCATCAGGTCTTACGGCTTCAACTCGTACGGATACCCCTTTGTTCGGGTCTGTACCGTTAACCAATGCGTTTGTTGTATCGTCAGGGGTAACCGATGATTTGCCGCCTTCACGGTGTTTACCCATATTGAAGTAATATCCGCCGATATATGCGTTATCAGCTTTAATATCTATGTCCTGCTCGTTCGGTCTGCCTTCGCCTTTACCGTTTATTTTTCCGTTTTTAACAACGACTGTTGAGTCCGCAGCGTGTTTGTATTGAGGTTTTTCGTTTTCGTCCCAATAGCTGCCCAAATCCAAGGCTGTCAATTTAACTTTTTCCGGAGAGATATTTCCGTTCGGTCCGTAGTAATCTTGCGGATATTTCGGAACTTGACCCAAGTTCTTGATGTATAAGTTTTTGCCTCTTGTTGTGATGTCAATATTATTTTTTGCGGTAATTTCGTCGATATAAGTGTCGCCCGAGAACTCAGCGTTTACGTCACCTGTTCTTGAAATCATTGAGCAAACATTTGTGTTAACCTTTTTACCGTTTTCAGCATCCATTCCTTTAATGTTGATGTCGCCGATTGCCAACATATCAACGCCGTAGCCGTTGTTGTTTATGTCTGTGTTTACGTGCGGTTTTCTGGCATCATCGCCGTAAAATACCGATTCTGCACCGTTTTGTCTAAAGGTAACTTTTTTATCTTTTGCACCGATGTTTCCGCTTGCGATCAAGGAAATGCCTTTGCCCTGAATATTTGGAACAGGAGCTTTGTCAGACTCTTTTGCGTTCAAAATGTCATAAGCTTTTGAACCTTTAGTTGACGAATCTGCAAGTAAGATAACTCTGCCGTCAGCGTTGATTGCGTTGACGTTCATATCAGAATTCAATGCTGCCATATTGATTACTAAGTCATCTTTTGAGTTAACTTTTGTCGTTTTTGCTGTATAAGTTCCGTCAACATTTGCGTTAACAGATTTTGTCAAATCTCTACCGTTTGGCCCGATACCTGTGCAAACTCCGCCGTCACAAGGCCCGACTTCAAGACCGATTGTGCCGTCTTTTACATCAATGTTTAAATTGCCGTTGTTTACGTTCATCAAGGTATCTTTAACACCTGCGTTCAAAAGACTTCCGTTGTTGATGTCGATGTTGATATCGCCGTTTGAGGTTATGTAACGGTTGTTGTCAGTATCTTTTGCAGGGTTTGTTTTGTCGCCGATTACAACATTTGAATTTTTGTTGTTGATGTCAACGCCGTTTGCCAAAACTTTTCCTTTTACGTTAATGCCTTTTTCGCCGGCATTGTTCATTGTTAATTTCCCGCCGTTGAAAATCGTGTTGTCTTTAGCTGCGTCTTTGTAATTGATGTTAATACCGTTTGAAGTTGTGTTTTCAAGCAACATATCACCTTTAAGGTTTTCAATTTTGCCGTTTACATCAATTCCGTGAGCTGATTTTACGGTTACATTACCTGTATTGTTTGAAATCAAACCGTTTGCAATAACACCGTTTAACCCCGTACTTTCAAAGTAGGAATCGCCTTTGCCATAGTTCAAAATTGCAGAGGCATCGTCAGCCGAAATACCGCCGTTTGCACCGTAAGATATTACTCTGATTGAACCTGAGTCATTTCCGTATGTCGTGTTCAATCTGTTGCCTGTGTTTACGAGGGTTGCAAACAAGGCTTCAGCTCTTGCGTTCGTGTTAATAAGTTCGTTGTTGTTTACACCAGCCAAAACTCTTGCTGTGGAACCGAAATCAACATCAGCTGCTCTCAAATTAATTGAGTTTCTTGCCAAAACTTTACCGTCAATCTTGATTGTGCCAGTACCTTTGTTGTCCATAAGTGCGTTGTATTCTGAAGTTCCTTCTTTAGCAAGAATTGGTGCGTATTTGTCCATGTTTCCGCTAAACTCTTCGTAACTTGTTTTAGACGGTGTCAAAACTGAAAGTGAACCTACGTTCAAAACCCCGCTTGCACCAACTACCAAACCGTTTGGTGAAATGAAGATTGCATGCCCGTTATAAAAATTGTTGTCACGCATTGTATTCAACAAACCGTTGATATTAATTGTGTTATCAACGAAGTTTACGAATTTTTCAACATTTTCTCTTCCGTATTTGAAAATCAGATTAGCTATATCTCCTTCCGAGAGGTTAAAGTTCTTGTAATGTCTGAACCCGATAGAACCGTTTATTGCTGACGGGTTGATGTTATAAATTTTGCCGCCGTTTACACCGTTAATAACGCTATCTCCGTTTATGTGTCCGATATCACCGGGGTTAACTACGTTTGAAATGTTACTTGAGAATGTCGGTGTCGGAATAAGTGACAACGCCATTACCGCTACTAAAATCTGTCTTTTACTAAGTCTGTAAGATGACATTTTGCATCCCTTTCGTTATTTATTTTCCCTAATCTGATTAAAATCTAAAGTTTCGATATATATTTATAATATCGGCATGTATATTCTAACTATACTTCAAAAAAAGCCGTAAAGGTAAAATGTTGCTATTTCTTTAACAAATGTTAAGAAAGGTGTTGGAAAGTTTCTCGTTTTATTTTTCTTAACAAGCGTGACTATTTTGAAAGTTTATTGTAAAATGAACCCAAAAGGGATGATTATGGAATTTGTAGAAAATAAGGAAGAAGAAAAGATACAATTAAAGGCGATTTTCAAAGATATGCTGAAATATTCGCCCTCAAAGATTTGCGGAACTGTCGGTAATGCGATTATCGTACCGGTTTACACAAGCCTTTTGCAACCGCAGGAATACGGTTTATATTCGCTTTCCATAGCGTTTTTGTCCTTCTTGTGTATCATCTTTTCAGACTGGGTCGGACTTTCCGGCTTGAGATTTTTCCGACAAGCTCAAATGGCTCAAGAACTTCCGAAATATTTGTCTGTCTTGGTTTCAATATTAGGCATGAACCTTGTTGCAATGTTTCTTGTGACGTTTTTGTTCAGGCATAATATTTATTCCTTCTTCAAAATTTCACCCGTATATTTGCTTTGTATTTTAATATTAATCATTCCTGTTGCAATCAGGGCACTGCTGTTCCAGTTGTTGAGGGCACAGTTGAAATCAATCGCTTTCACGTTCTCTACGATTTTGAACCAGATTATGACAATCGGACTTTCTATATTTATCATAAAAGTTTTTCATCTCGGTGCGATGTCGCTCTTGTTGGCAATGGGTATTTCTATCACGATTACCGATATAATCCTGATTTACCAAAGTAATATCCTAAAATATTTCAACATGCCAAAAATTAAATTCAAGGTGTTGTTGCCAATATTTTTGTACGGAATTCCGCTTGCCGCAACCTCTTTGAGCTCTTGGATTATTAACCAAAGCAACAAGTTTATTATGAACGGTATCAGCGGGTTTAAGGAGGTCGGCTATGTTGGTGTGGCTTATGGCGTGACTTTACCGCTTTTGATGACGATTTTTTCAATAATCACGGTTGCCGCAATTCCTCGTATTATCAGAATGTACGAGGCAAGAATTGACGTAAGACCGATTATTTCAAGGTTTACGGGCTATTATATTTTAATTTCGTTGCCTGTTGTTTTGATTATGTCGTTGTATTCGCAAGATTTTGTTGCAATGCTTTCAAACTCCAAATTCCACGAGGCATACAGAATTATCCCGTATTTTGCGTTCGGAACGTTCTTTATGGGGTTGGCGGATTATACGACTTTGCAGTACCACTTGGCAAACAAGACTTATATTGAATTTATTATCAAATTGATTTCGGGTATCGTCGGAATTGTCTTGAACATCGTGTTAATTCCGAAATTCGGGCTTGAAGGTGTTGGAATTGCGACACTTAGTGCAAACTTCTTGTACTTCTTCTTGAGTGCAATAATTGTGCTTCCGGGGCTCGGTTTGAGATATCCGCAGAAGACCTTCTTAAGTATGTTGCTTGCGTTTGTGCCGATGTGGTTGGCTTACGACCTCATAAAAGATGTCACAATCGTCTTGCCATTGTTACAAATGATAGCACTTTTGGTTGTGTTCTACTCTGTCTATGCGTTTGCGAACAGAAAATTGACAAGAGTGTTTGAAAAGATTGAAAAATAAACCTTTTCGCCGTATTAAAAAAGACTGATTAAAAT
>ONYB01000150.1 GCA_900321895.1 uncultured Brachyspira sp. | reverse complement strand
TCTACATTCCGATTGAACATCGTCCGAGCCAATATTTGGATTATGAATATTTTCACCCGACCTTTCTTTATGAAGGGATTTTGGATGTATTGCTTTTTGCAGTGCTGTATTTTTGCATGAAAAAGTTTGCAAAATTGAGAAGCGGAGCCACTTTCGGATTTTATTTAATTTTGTATTCCATAATCCGACTTTTTGTGGAAAGTTTCAGAGTCGACAGTGCATTGGATGTTTTAGGCGTTCCGATTGCAAAAATAGTTTCTGTAATTTTGATTTTTATTGGCACAGTTATTTTAATCTCTACCTTTTCTAAAAAGCAGGCTGACTAAAAAACACCTGCCCCACTCACAGGTAAAAATTTTAGTTCAATCTCAAAACCTCGTAGATATCCATTTTTTTAGCTTTACCACGGATTTGAACCTCACTGATTTTGAGTACATCCACAATGGAGCTTACGTAAGAATATGTAGAACTACTGATTAAGAAATTTGTCTTGTAGACCTTGTTATAACTTTCAATACGACTTGCGAGGTTTACAGTATCCCCGATAACCGTGTATTCAAGACGTTTTTCAGAACCGATATTTCCGACAAAAGCTTCTCCGGTATTAATTCCGATACCGATTTCAATTTTCGGTTTGCCTTCAAAAAGCCATTTGTCCTGCAATTCGTCAACTTTTTTGAGCATGTCGTAAGCACATCTTACGGCATTAACCGGATGATTTATGTCTTGAATAGGTTCACCGAAAATCGCCATGACTGCATCCCCAATAAACTTGTTGATAACGCCGTTATGCTTAGTAATTATCGGCTCAATTTCCGTGAAATATTCGTTTAAAATTTTGGAAACCTCTTCTGCCGTCATTTTTTCGCTCATACTCGTAAACCCACGAATATCTGCAAAAAGCACGGTTACATTTGCTCTTTTTCCGCCGAGTTTGATATCGTCAATATTTTGAACGACTTTTTTCATTATGTCGGGTGATAAATATATACCCATAGCACGTTTTATTTTTTCTTTGTTTCGCCATTCTTGTAAAAACCTGTACGAATATCCGAAAAGTGTTGTCAAAAGTTGTACCAAAATCGGCGTTATTACGGTCACAGCAACACCATGTGAAAACTCATAGACACTTGCTCCGAAATATCCGCCCGAAAGAATTAAGAGAAGAGCGATTGAGATAAAGAACGGACATTTACCGATTATTAAAAGGGTTAGAATTACCATTCCGATAATAGTCACAAAATCCTGCAAAAATCCCGACGTTTTCAAAAAGTCATTATGAATAAGGTTATCCAAGTTCGTAGCCTGAATATCCACCCCAGGGTGACGTGACATAAGTGGAGAAGGCAATGCGTCCTCAAGCCCCAATGCCGCAGCTTTTGCATTTGCACCGATAAAGACGATTTTTCCGTCAAATTCTTTCGGGTCGATTTCAGGCTTTTTACCCTGCTTGATTGCCTCATAAGACTCAATCAGGTCTATAGCAGAATATTTTTTGTGTGTATATTGTGAATTTTGTCTTTCTTTGTAATATTTTATCTTAGACTGAAATCCAAGCGGGGTCTGATACGCAGGAACATTCAAGTTTGTATTCTTGACGGAAATTCTATCAGGGTAGAGTTCCATAGTATCCGCATTGTACATTTTCATATACATTCTCAATCCCAATGACGGATAGTAATTTCCGTTAACAGCTATTACCTGATAAAGTTCTGACAAAATTGTGTTGTCACTTTGCGAAACATTTACGGAACCGACAGTTTTGGCAACTTTAAAATACTCCTTCGGATAGAGAGAAAGACTGCTATAACCCGTAAACGGCAAAAGAGAAGGGTCTGTGTAAACATTCGGGTGAAATTTGCTCAAGAATTTTTGCTCATAAGCCGTACCGCTTTCATTCTCATAATTTTGTGGCAATGCCATAAATCCGACAACAAGATTTTTTGTGTTTTTTACGGCATTATAAAAATACTCGTCTGATTGCGGATTTGAAGTATCCGGAGTTGTCATGACAGCATCATAGCCGATTATTTTAGTTTTTGAATACTCGTTCAAATAATTTATAATCTTCCCGTAATACTCTCTTGGCCATGGCCACCTGTGATAGGCAATAGATTTGTCATCAATTACGACAACCGCAATATCGTCCGAGCTGTTTTTCGTTGCAACAAAGTTCTTTATCATAAAATTGTATGCATTCGGCTCAATAAGTTGCCAAGAAACAATGATTACGACAACTGTCAAGATAATGTGCAACAGCACTGCTTGTATAAAAAATAATTTTGATTTGAGCTTTTTCATGTTACGCTAATCCCCAATCCTTTATTTTATGATATAATAAATTATGAAAAAAGGATAGATTATGAAGGAAAATTTAATTAATATTCTTGCAGAAGAAAAAATTCTGCCGATTATCAGAACCGGAGATCCGCAAAGAGTTATCAATACCGCAAAAGCATTGAAAGACGGTGGAATTAAGGTTGTAGAAATTAACGTTGAAAATGCCGAAATTTATGGTGCTATTGCAGAAGTTGCTAAAGAAATGACGGTTTGTGCCGGTGGAATTATAACATCGTTACAAGCGGAATCAGCCTTGAGCGTCGGTGCTGAGGTTTTGTCCTCCCCGATTTTTCACATGAATTTGGTAAAGATTTCTAAAGACAAACACATCCCGCTTATTGCAGGAGCTTCAACTCCGAATGAGGCTTACAACGCTTGGAAAGCACGCATTCCTTTGATCAAGCTTTACCCTGTAACAGCTATGGGCGGAGCGTTGTATGTTGAAGATTTGTTAAGACCAATGCCGTTTTTGCAGGTTTTACCTCAAGGGAATGTTAAACTTGAAGAAGTTCCTGACTACATTAAAGCCGGAGCTGTTGCGGTCGGCGTCGGTAGAGATTTCTTTGAAGGTTATTCTTATTCTGAAATAACGAACCGTGCAAAGAAAATTTTGGACAGATTGAAGGGCTAAAATGGAAGAAAAACTCGATATAATTGCAATCGGCGAAAGCCTTATTGAACTTTCAAGCGATAAGAAATTATGTTTTGCCGAAACTTTGACAAAATACTATGGCGGGGATGCTCTTGCAACAGCGATTGCAGCCCTCCGTGCAGGCTCAAATGTCGGATTTATCACACGTGTCGGCAATGACGTTTTTAAAGAATTTTTGATGGACAGCTGGCAAGCCGAAGGGCTTGATATTTCACAGGTTAAAATTTCCAACGATCAAAACGGTGTATATTTCATCACAAGAACACCTAATAGTGAAAAGGAAATGTCTTTTTACAGAAGAAAAACTGCACCATCAAAACTTTCTATTGAGGATATTTCGGAGGAATATATCGAGAATTCAAAAGTGGTTTATGCCTCAGGAACATCGCTTTCGCTCTCTATGTCTGCGGAAGAGGCCGTTTTAAAGGCGTTTCAGATTGCAAAAGAAAAAGGAATTACAACGGCCTTTGACCCGAATTTTTCACTAAATTTTACAACACCTGAAATTGCGAAAGAACAGTTTGCAAAGGTTGCACCGTATATTGATATTATGTTTATGAGTGACAAGTACGACACCACAAACATTCTGGAGCTTGAATCGCCCGAAAATATCATAAAATCCTTGTGGGATATGGGTATTGGCACGGTAATTATCAAATCTTCGCAAAAATGTGGTTATTACACGGGTTACAACGGGAATATCGTGTTTACGGAGTTTTATTCAAAGACCTCCGTCGATACGACTTGTGCGGGTGATGCTTTTAACGGCGGATATTTGCACGCAATAACTCACGGTTACACTCCGATGGAGGCAGTAAAACTTGCAGGGATTGTGGCAGGTTTACAGGCTCAAGGAATAGGAGCAATAAAATCTATTCCGTACAAAGACGACATTTATTCTATTTTGAGGAGTTCTAATAATGACTAAAAACATCGTGATATCAGGTTATTACGGTTTTAATAATTTTGGAGATGAGGCAATTTTGTCAACACTTGTAGACCACTTGAGGGCACAAGGGATGAATGTTACCGTAATTTCAAACAATCCGAAGGAAACTTCAAAATACTATCAGGTTAATTCGGTCAAAAATTTCAACATGCTTTCTGTGTTGTTTGCCATTGCAAACTGTGATGTATTGATTTCGGGCGGAGGCAGCCTTTTGCAGGATGCAACAAGTTTTAAGAGTTTAATGTATTATTCTACGATTATCAGAATTGCACAATTCTTCAAGAAAAAAGTTATTATTTTTGCTCAAGGAATCGGACCTTTGACAAGACCGAAGTCGCAAAAAATCGTCAAAGAAGTTATTTCAAAAGCAAACTACGTGACCGTTCGAGATTCAAAAAGTTTGGATATAGTAAAAAAATGGGGCATTCATGCTGATGAAGTCAGCGACCCTGTTTATTCATTCCAAATAGGGGAAGGCACACCGGAAGGCATTGTCGGGGTTCAGTTGAGAGATTACATAACAATGAACGATACTCTCTTGATGAAACTTGCACAGCAGATTGTGACGGATTTTTCGGACAGAAAAATTGAAATTTACGCCTTCCAAAAAGAAATCGATTTGAACATTTGCAAAGTTTTCCAAAAAATGTTAAAACAGCTAAACCCGCAAATCAAGACGGAAGTATTCCATTCGTTGCCGAAAAATGACTTTATTTATCAGATTTCACGTTGCGAATATATGATTGCAATGAGATATCACGCACTTTTGATTGCCCTAAAACTCGGGGTAAAACCGCTTGCAATCAATTATGACGCAAAAGTCACGGGGCTTGCGTATGACGCAATGATTCCGCTTGTTACAATGGAGGCAAAAGAAGATTTTGGCGAAGCTTTTGACAAAATGAAGGCTCTCGACAGACAAAAATTGCTCCAATTTGCAAATTCAAAAACTTTTGACTGGTCAAAAATTGACCAAGCGATTATGTCCTAAAGACTTGAAAAACGTTAATAAATATGGTATCATGATAATACTCTGTACGGGTGTTCAATTTTGTTCCTACATTATTGATAAAAGGGAGAGTCAGCTCTCTATGATATCGAAGTATACCCGCCGAATGCAAATTCGCCAGCGGGAAACGGACTTATCAAGGCACTCACCCACCTGCGAGACCAGCAGGTAACAAAATCACATTCGTACAGGGTTTTATTTTTTTCTTGCGTTAGGGGTTAAAATATGCTAAACTTCTGTTGTAGAGGTGTTATGGAAGAAAAGATTTCCACAATTATATTATCGTCTAATAAAGAGTTCAAAAAAGTATTGAGCCTTTATCTTGCAGAGTTTGGAGAGTTTGAGATCGTTGACAATTTTTCGGATTTGTCAGATGTTTACAACACGATTTCTGCAATGAACAAAGTGTTTCTTGTCGTGGATGTGAACGACGGATTTGAAAAATATTCCGATTTTATCAAAAAATTAGACATGTCAACCTGCTCGGTGCTTGCCGTTTCCGACAACCCTAATGTTGATTTGATTGTGAAAATAATGAGGCTCGGAGTGAAGGATGTTCTTTCAACACCTGTCATAAAATCAGAATTTTTCGACGCTCTTAAACGAGTTTCTGCACAATTCAGCAACAACGGTGAGCATGTTTCAAAATCCCGTGTTATCACAATTTTTTCAAACAAAGGCGGTATCGGCAAAACCTCTATTGCCACAAACTTAGCGTTTGAACTTTCGCAAATTACAAAAGAAAATGTTGCATTAATTGATTTGAATTTTCAATTTGGGGATATTACAACATTTATGGATATCCAACCCACATTCAACATATCATACATGCTTCAAAATCCCGACAAATTGAACAAGGATTTTCTTCTAAACACAATGGAGAAGTACAAAAACACGAGCCTTTATATGCTTGCAGACCCGCCTGTATTCAAACAAGCAGCAGAGGTTTCGGGTAAACAAATCGAAAAACTCATTTCTGTTTTGAAGGAAACTTTTTCTTACATCATTATTGATACCGACACAAACTTTGACAGCAAAACCATTACAGCACTTGATAATTCAGACTTAATTTTCCTTGTTACGATAGTGAATTTACCGGCACTGAGAAATTGCCAAAGATGTCTTGATTTGTTTGAAAAACTCGGCTACGACAACGAAAAAGTACAAATTCTGATAAATCGATATATGGAGAACGACGAGATTAAAATTGAAGATGTCGAAAAGCTCCTGAACAAACAAGTTTACTGGAAAATTCCAAACAACTACTTTACGATGATGGCTGCGATTAATAAAGGGGTAACTGCCGCCGAAATCAACGCCTCCTCTAACGTTGCAGTCAGCTACCGTGAACTTGCAATGAATGTTTCGGACAGCGTTTACAGAAAAAAACTCATCCAAAAATATTCTCAAAACTCCATGAGAAATTTAGATAACATTTTGAAGGGATAAAAATGGCACTAAAAGACAGATTTAAGGAACTGGAAGAGGTTGTTCAACAGAAAAGTGAACATGAAACGATGGAGCAAATCGAGGCTCATGAAGTTGTGAAAGATAAGATTGAGTTTGGCAGTGTTTGCGAAGAAATCTCAGCACTTCTTTCAAAAAAAGTTGCCTCTATTCCGATTTGGTTTGAATATTCTGAAAGTGAGCAGAAAAAGTTGCTCGGCGAATATATGACCAAAAAGCTTTCGGATGACTACCCGACATTATCAGTTTCAGAGGAGGAAAAAGAAAATTTGATTTCGATTTTCACCTCATCAGTTCACGGCTTTGGAGCTTTGGACTACTATATTGCAAGAGATGACGTCAAAGCAATCCTTGTTTACGCAGACGGCACTGTGCTTGTGGATGGCGGAGAAAGCTTTCACAAAGAAAAATCAGCAATTTCTCAAGCTGAATTTGAAAAGATTTATGCTAGACTTTCGGACGGTGCCAACAAAAACAACCTCAATTTGTTTAGAATTAGGCTGAATAAGACGGTTATCACGCTTTTTGCACCACCTGTGAGCGAAAAGAAAATCTTGTTTGAAAAGTTGTCAGCGGAGCACGTAACACTGGATTTGCTTGTTGAGGAAAACTCAATTTCACAAGAAGAGAAGGATTTTCTCAAAAATATTATTTCAGAAAGAAAAAATCTTCTCGTCGCAGCTCCCGCCTCTTGCGGAAAAACCGCACTCCTTGCGGCAATTATTGATGAAGTTTCAAAATTCTCCAGAAGTGCAGTGCTTGAAAATTCGCCGGTAATCAATCAAAACAAAGCAGACAGTTACCTAATCAGAGGATTGAACGACAACGAACTGGATGATTTGTTGAATGCTGTTTCAAAACTCAAATACGATTACACAATTAATGACACGG
Organism: uncultured Brachyspira sp.; assembly: GCA_900321895.1. Lineage (GTDB taxonomy): Bacteria > Cyanobacteriota > Vampirovibrionia > Gastranaerophilales > Gastranaerophilaceae > Scatousia. The sequence continues at coordinate 3,554 of ONYB01000150.1, read as the reverse complement.
AATATCTTCCCGCAATCTTGTCGGACAGACTGAAAGAAGGCTATATTGCATCAGTTGAAGCAGAAACGATGACACAAGCCGTCATAAAACTTGCGGGCTACAAAATCTATAGCGAAAAATTCAGTGAAAAACAGGCAAAAGCCTTTCTCGCCTCACAATTTGAATATATTGTGCTACTCAAAAAATCCGACAATTCGATTTTGAATATCGAAAAAATTGCAAAACTTTCGCTAAACAAAGCGGGTTCACTTGTGCTCAGCTAGCTTTTTGAGAACCATCCTGCAATAGTTTTGCCAAAATCAGCAATAGCAGAACCTATACTTGAGCCCTGCGACCACGCTGATTGAGGTGTCATTTGAGTTGATGTGGTATTTGTTGCAGAAGTGCTGTTACTGCCGAAAATTTGACCTAACCCTCCGGCAATGCCCGAAATCGTTGAGCCGATATTTGTCGAAGACGAGCCGACTTGTGAAGTTCCGCTACTTGTTGCCCCGTACGTTTGTTGAAGTCCGGAATTTTGGCTCATATAATTTTGATACATTGAGGTCAAACCCCTTTCAGCCTGCTTTAATTCCGTCCCGCTCAATAAGCCATCGCCGTTTGAATCATACATCGCCGCAAGCGAATTTGTGTCGACATTAAAACCCATTTGCTGGTATTGAGCAACAGTTTCAGACAAACTCTGCAAATTTATCGCACTGTTTTCTTGAGTACGCATTTGCCTGTATTGCGAATAAATATCACTGTTCTTCATTTGCTGAATTGCATTACGGCTCAAAAGCCCCGTGTTTTTACTACGCAGTTGACTGAATTGAGCCTGAGCTTGTTGACTTATTTGCTGGCTATACATGTGATTATTTGTGTCTGATACGCCCATATATACATCCTGTACTTTATATACTCTATATATACTTAAACGTATTTTAGCGACAAAAATTGCCCTCAATATCTGAAAAGTTTCAAAAAGACACACCACACAAAGCTTATAGCGATTAACAAAACTTTACAAAGATTTAATCACACTAAGAACAAGCTTTTTAAATTTTTCTCTTGCCTTGTTTGTCGTTTCAATAACTTCTTCGTGCGAAAGCTTTTCACCACCGGGGCTTGATGCCGCATTTGAGATACAGCTTATGCCCAAAACGTCCATAGAGCAGTAGTTTGCGACGATAGCCTCCGGAACGGTCGACATACCTACAGCGTCAGCCCCGATTGTTCTTGCAAAATGGATTTCCGCAGGAGTTTCGTAACTAGGTCCGGAATTAGCGAGATAAACCCCTTCTCTCACATCCATATCGAGCTTTTTAGCACATTTTTTAGCAAGTTTAATAAGTTTATGCTTGTAAATCTCTGTCATATCAGGAAATCTTTCGCCCAAATCGGAGTCATTTGCCCCGATAAGCGGATTTGACCCCATATTGTTGATGTGATCTGTTATCAACATCAAATCGGCAGGAACAAAAGTCTTATTGACAGCACCCGCAGCGTTTGTCAAAATCAAGGTTTTGACGCCAAGTTTTTTCATAACCTTGACAGGATAAGTGATTTCCTGCATAGAGTGCCCCTCGTAAAAGTGATTTCTGCCCTGCATCATAACAACCTTTTTGCCGTTAATTTCAGCAAAAACCAATCTTCCTTTGTGACCTGCAACAGTCGATTTTATAAAATGTGGAATTTCGTTATAAGAAATTGCAATTTCACAATACTCATCGGCAAGCTCACCGAGCCCTGAGCCAAGAATAATACCGATTTCAGGTTTAAAACCATTAGTTTTTTCATCAATAAATTTAATTGTATCTTCCATCATATAAACACACCCCTTTTTACGCATAAAAAATCCGCAAGACATCATAATCCTGCGGATTTTTTAAAACTGTTAACCTACCAAACGATTGTCGTCAGCTTCAGACGCCTTAACCATAATGGCATGCTCTACAGGATTTTCTCTTGTATAGCCAGTATCATAATTTTCTTCAAAGGCAAATTCATCATGAGCCTTTTTAGCCTGATTTTCATCTACCAATTTTTTAGCCAACTCAGCTATTTCGTATACTAACTGATATCTGTTATCAGTGTTATCGTTCAAGTCCCATGCTACTTTTATAATTTGCTCCATTGTAAACCTCACATTTCTATTAATAAGATACTACAATGATATAATATAAATAAATTTTTCGCAAGTAGTAAAAAAAACAGAATTTATGTATAATAAATTGTATGAATATAAAAGACAAGTTTAAAATTTTTCAAGGGTTGGAAATAATTGTTTGGGTAATAATCCTGAGCGTAGCTATTGTCAGCATAAAAAATTATAATTACCAAAAGCATAAGCAACTGAAAAGATATCAAATCTTTCTGCCTGATGTCGACGGTTTGATTTCTGGTTCGCCTGTCAGAATGATGGGCGTAAACATCGGTTATGTCGAAGACGTGAACATTGTTCGTGACGAGGTTTATGTTAAATTTGTGCTTACTCAAGAAGATGTAACCCTGCCCAAAGGCGTCATAGCAACCGTTGAATTTAACGGAATGGCAGGTTCAAAATCGCTTGAACTTTACCCGCCGACCCAAACAATCATTGCATCAAACAGGTTAATCGTCCCACAATCACCAAAGCGTCTGAACTCTGCACTGGGACTTTTATGCGACATGTTCAACCAACTGGGTTCAATGATGCAAAAAGCCTCAAACTTTTCGGATGAAATGGGCGAATACTTGCCAAATCAACCTAAAGAAATTAACCTTGAGGAAAATTCAGTGAAAATTAACGGAATTAACAAATTTTTGGAAGATTTAAATATCAAAAGAAAAGATTTTATGAAGAAAACAAAAGAAAGGATTAAGAATGAACCTGAACAAGATTAAAGTTATTTCAAATCCTGTAGTATTGGAAAACCTCAGAATTATGAGGGACAAAAACACAGATAGCCAAGGGGTTAGAATTGCAACGAGAAAAATTACCCGCTGTCTTTTGTACGAAGCCGCAAGAAATTTACCGCTTGTAGACAGAGAAATCGAAACTCCGCTCACAAAATTCACGGCAAAAGTAATTGATCCCGATATAAACCTTATTATTTCGCCAATTTTGAGAGCAGGACTTATTTTTACTGATGAGGCAATCGACATCTTACCGCAAGCATGTATCAGACATATCGGGATGTACAGGGATGAAAAAACATTAAAGCCAGTCTGGTATTACAACAAAGTTCCTATGGAAGCTCCTAATCCCGAGAAATTCTACATCTACTTGACAGACCCTATGCTTGCAACCGGTAACACTCTTATTGAGGCGATAAAACTCTATGCAGACAAAGGAATTCCGATTGACAACATCAAAATTATCTGCATAATTGCAGCACCGGAAGGTTTGGAAAATATTCAAAAGCACTATCCGGATATAGAAATTACGACAGCTGCAATCGATGACCACCTTAATGAAAAAGGTTACATTGTTCCGGGCATGGGTGATGCCGGCGACAGAATTTTCAACACATAACGGTTTATAATGCTTAATACACGCTTGCACTTTATTTTTTATGATGTATTATTGTGTT
>ONYB01000148.1 GCA_900321895.1 uncultured Brachyspira sp. | reverse complement strand
TTCTGACCGGAACTGTCGTTTGCATTGGTTGCGGAACAAATACCTGCTGCAATATACTCATTAAACTTGCCATTTGAAAAACCTCACTTACTACTGATTTATTTTTAATGATAAATTTTTATTTGTCATATACATTAATATTAAATATTAATTTTTCGCAATAAACATCATCTGATGTAATGATATTAAAAAACTTTTGTTTTTCACACCGTTATGTTATTATTTAGCTATGGAAAATAAGAAGAATAAAGTTTTAATTGTCGGAAATAACGCAGCCGCCTTCGCTACGGTCAAAAAATTTGCAACATACGAAAATATGGAGGTTTACACGACAAACCTTAACGTTGCTCTAAATGATTGCTCAACTCAACTTGATATAAGAGAGGACAATATTCGTGAGCTTTTGGATTTTGTTTTGGAAAACGAAATTGACTTGACTGTTGCAACCTCTGCAACTGCAATCAAAGCTGATATTGCAAAAACATTTCAGGACAATTCGCAGGCAATTTTTGCACCGACGGCAACAAGTGCTAATTTCGCAATCAGCAGAGCTTATGCAAAAAAATTTTTATACAAAATGCACATTCCGACACCAAAATTCGGGATTTTTGAAAAACCGTCCATTGCGATGGATTACCTGAAAAAATCACCAATGCCCTTGATTATCTCTTCTGACGAAGTCAACGACACATCTGTTTACACGGCATGCAAAACCGTGAATGAGGCTCGAAATTGCGTGGATTATATGACTTTGCAAGGTGAAGATAAAATTATTGTTGAGGAATACCCATACGGTCACAATTTTACGGTTTACGTAATCACTGACGGCTATCAAGCCTTGCCAATCACAATTTGCGGGGATTACAAATTCTTAGAAAACGGTGACGGCGGACTTTTGACATGTGGTATCGGAACATTTGCACCGGATTACAAGGTCACGTTTGATGTCTTGTCAAAGGTCATGAATAACGTCAACAATATTCTCTCAAATCTCGAAAGACGAGAAACTCCATACCTCGGAATTTTAGGAATCGAATGCGTTTTGACGGACATTGACCGCTTTGTCACAACAGGCTTTACACCATATTTAAAAGACCACGACGCACAAGCTGTCTTAAATTCCATAGACGAAAACCTTTACACCCTTATGGAAGCTTGCACAAACGGCTCGTTTGCGGATGATTACGAAGGAATTCGCACAAACGAAAAGGCGTCCGTCGGTGCGGTTTTGTATTCAAGACATGACGGCTCTCAAATTTCAGGACTGAACGAGCTTGATGACGATTGCAAGGTTACACATTTTAAAACCTCAAGAAACGAGTATTTAGAATACCTGACAAATAAAGGAAGAACGCTTGTTTTGACGCAAGAGGCTTTGACAATTTCATCCGCTAAGAAAAGACTCTATGAAAACCTTGAACTTGTTGATTTCACAGGCAAAAAGTTCCGCTCCGACATCTGCAAAGAATAATTGACCGTAAAATTTACTCGACGAGTTGTTGATTTTTTCAAAAAGATCATTAATAACGGGGTATGAATGTAAATATTCGCAAAAATTACTATGATATCCTCGGAGTTACGCCAGAAAGCACCACGCAAGAAATTAAGAGTGCTTACCGTAAACTTGCGAGAAAATATCACCCCGACGTAAACAAAGCTCCAGAAAGCATCCAAAAATTTAAAGAGATTACAGAAGCTTATGAAATTTTGTCGGACAAAACTCAAAAATCACAGTACGACAAGTTTAAAAAGTTTGCTCACGAGGAAACTAAAAAAGCGGAAGAAAGCTCAAGTTCGTACAGATATTCTCGAGCAAAAGACGAAGAATTTCGCAAAAATTCAACAGATGATATTGAAATAAAAAGATACAGGCAGACTTATCAAAACAGAAAATTTAACCAAGAAAAACGAAACGAAAAACCGCTAAAAGATGTTTTGAACAACATTTTTGAAGGCATGTCAAAATCTGCCAAAAAGAAAAAAGTCGTCAAAAACGGCGAAGACATCAATGCAGAAGTTTCGATTTCTCTTGAAGAAGCCATAAAAGGCTGCGAAAGGGTAGTTAACGTTCTGCATAAAGAGATATGCCCGACCTGTGAAGGACGTAAATTTATCAACGGGTCAAAATGCAGTGCGTGCACAGGTAGCGGCGAATTTGAAGAGTACAAAACAATTACCGTAAAAATTCCATCGCAAACTAAAAACGGCACCAGACTGAGAATACAAAAGGAGGGAAATCCGGGATTTAACGGAGGCG
>ONYB01000145.1 GCA_900321895.1 uncultured Brachyspira sp. | reverse complement strand
TTAGGGCTTTTGGTTAGTACCAGTATGATTGTGGCTATCGCAATTTTTGCAATCTTTAATATACAAAAAAAGCTCAATGAGGGTTATCAAAATTTTGGACAAGTTATCTCAAAAACTCTAGCTATTGAAAGTGTCGAAATTACCAAAAATCTTTCGGCAAACAAGGCTAAAGAAACCCTAAAAGCCCACTCCGAAAGCATTCTCAAAAGCAACAACGACATCGTTTTTATTGAATTCCGTGACAAGGACGGCAATCTGATTTTTTCTGGAAAAAGCAATTCGCAAACTGCTGCAGTTCGTGTAACCTCACCGCTTACGATTTCTGAAAACGAAACGCCTGTAGGTGCAGTGACTGTCGGACTTTCAGGTAGTATTATTTCTCAAATAAAGTCGACCACAAGAGCGTCCCTGCTTTTTGTTTTTATGATGGTTTGGGTCGTCTTTGCGTTTGTAATATTAATTAACACATACCTCATTACTCGTGAACTTAGAATTTTGCAAGAGGGCGTTAAAAACATCTCAACAGGTAACTTTGGTTACAAAATTGAGGGGCAGGACGTAAGTTCTGAGGTTCGTGAACTTTTCAACGCTTTCAACGAAATGTCCGCAAAACTTCACATTTACGAAGAGCAAAATATTGAACAACTTACCCTTGAACGCAACAAATTGGAATCAATTCTGATGAGTATTGCAAACGGAGTTGTTGTATGTGATGACAATGACAAAGTCGTTCTTGTAAACAACCATGCACAAAAACTTCTTGAAGTTGACGATAAGCAGATTTTGAATACGCAAATTCAGCAATATATCGATACTTCGGGTAATTACTGTTTTAAAGATAAAATTGAACAATTTAAAGATACACCGCTTGAAATTATTGAGAAAAAGCCGATTGAATTTAATATTACGGTTGACGAAAAAGTTATCAAATCAATAATTTCGCCAATGTTCTCAAGAAGCAAAGATTACGTCGGGTATATTATTGTCTTAATTGATATGACAAAAGAAGCGGAAATGGAGCAGATGAGAGCGGGCTTTATTTCAAATGTTTCGCACGAATTGAGAACGCCGGTAACTGTTTTGAGAAGCTATATAGACACTCTTTACAATTACGGCAACGAATTCGACTACGAAACTCAAAAAGAGTTTATCGGTACGATTAATCAGGAAATTATCAGGCTTAACCGAATGGTTAACGATATTCTGGATTTTTCAAGGCTAGAGGCAAGTGCCGATATGGAGAAAGAACAAAACAATCTTTCAACACTCGTAGATGAATGCGTAGGGCAGGTTGGCGTGTTATTAAAAGACCACAACTTGAAAATTAACATAGAAAAGCGTGCAGAGTTGCCTGAATTTATGTTCAATTATGATGCAATCGAGAGGGCATTGACGAATTATCTGTCAAATGCGATTAAATACTCTCCTGAAAACGGTACGATTACGGTTGGACTTGACTTAAACAAGGAAAATAATCAGGCAGTCGTAACTGTGACGGATGAAGGTTGTGGAATTTCAGAAGAAAACCAGAAAAAAGTTTTCAACAGATTTTATCGAGTAGAAAACAACACCCACACAATAAAAGGCACAGGGCTCGGGCTTAATCTTGTAAAAACAACAATCGAAAAGCACCACAACGGAAAAGTTTTTGTCCACTCGCAAGAAGGTCATGGCTCTACCTTCGGTTTTACCTTGCCGATTGTGACAATGGAAGAGTATGCGGAAAGTAAGTAAGGTCGTGGAAATAGGCGATAAGACTATAAGGCGATAGGGCGATAAGTCCGTTACGTTAATTAAGTCATGTCATTCTGAGGCACGAAGTGCCGTAAGAATCGCATTATCGTGACCTGTAACGACGATGCGATCCTCACGAGTCCCGAGCAGAGGCATGAGCGAAGCGAAAGATGAGCAAGAATCAACGGAAACGTTGAGTTTTCGTTGTGATTGCGAACGATGCCGTTTTATGCGAGGGCGAAAAGGTCGCTTTGTTCCTCATGATGACATGATTTTGCTATTGCTGGTAAAATTTTGTGAAAACAACTAAATGATAATGACTTCTCATTTTTCACTTAGTAACTCGCCACAATAAAGTAAGCTTATTGAACCCTATTCAAACAACGCATTGATTTTGTCAACTATTTCTTGAGGATCCAGCTCATTTGTAATCTTATTAACATCTTGAGCTACCTGATACAATTTTGCAGCCTCAATCTTATCTCCCGTAACGGTAATAGCACGTGCAAGGTTGAAGTGTGCCAGTGCGTAGTTCGGGTTGCATTCGATAGCTTTTTTGAAGAGTTCTATGGACTTTTGAACCCTACCCAAATCGTCGAGATAAATTACGCCAAGGTTGTTGTACGCAATGTCGTAGGTTTCATCGTATTCGATTGCTAAGTTGTATTCTTTGATAGCCTCGTCTAAGTTACCGTTGCCCCAGTATAAAAATCCGAGATTACAGTGAATTTTCGCATTTTTAGGGTCAAGGTCCAGTGCGTTTCTGTAAACCTGTAAAGCATTGCCATAGTCATCCTTGTCATAAAAAGCACTGCCCAAATTTACGTAGATATCGATATCTTCAGGTGTTTGTAAATAGGCACTTTGATAAGACGAAATCGCTGCATCAAGATCGTGTTTAGCATCTTGATATACATAACCCAAAGTTTGGTTA
>ONYB01000055.1 GCA_900321895.1 uncultured Brachyspira sp. | reverse complement strand
TTTTGCATAATAAAGTTTAATCCGTAAATAGAAACTTTCTCTTTTTGCAACAAAGCAGCTTTATTGTATAAATTTTCATCCACAAGACCGTTTTTATCTTTTGCTATATTTACTCTTAATTCCATTTCTCTTAAGACCTCAACAGTCGCCAAATTATTATTTACAGCCATTCTGCCTTTAAGAGCCTCAATCGCATATTTATAATTATGTTCAGAAAACATACCTTTAGCATCTTTTGCTGCAAGAATAACCGTACTTGCAGCACGAGAAAGATCTTTATCCGCTAAAAGTTCTTTCATTTTTGCAAGAGCTTTTTCATCAATCGAACCGTCAGGAGCAATTACGTTTTCCAATTTACCACCAACATGTAGAGGTTTAACTCCTGCATTTTTGAGTTCTTTGATTGCCGTTTCGTAAGTGTGCAAAGTTTTGCCATGAGCATTTGCAACTCCAATCAAGCCTTTAACGGAACTGCCGTCAAACCCGCTATCAAGCAACGATTTTACGGTAGCTACTTTATTAACATCAATAATTCCGTCATCGCTTTGGCAGGCTCTTAATAAATGTCCCACATCCGCAGACGAAACATTTCTTTTTTTGGCAGGATTTGTCAATAATTCTTTGTAATCGTTGTAGATATTTTTATCAAAGTTACCTTGAGCGTCCCTTGCAACGTGAAGCCAATCTACAACACCTGACGAACCGTTATTTTCTTTTAAAAGAAACTCGACTGCCTCAAGGTTTTTCGTATTGATTGAACCGTCAGGGTTCATGCAAGCTTCAACATTTGCTTTACTGAATGCCTTCATTTCGCTAAGTTTTTCCGCAACAGGCAATAGATTTTTGTTAATCGTACCTTGTTGGGTCTTGTTCCAGTTTATGAATTCTGCGACTTGTTTATCACTAAAGCCTTTTGCCTGCATTTCTTTTGCAAAAGCTTCAAGTTCAGGACGAGCGATATCGTTAACCTTGACAGCTTGCTCAATCAATTCCGGATGTGGCACTGCAACAGGCTTGAATGTTGTAAATTGAGGTTTCTTAACTTCTGGCGTTTTTGATATATCTCTTGGAAATTTTGCTTTAGGCAAAGGACTTTTAGGGAGAGTTGCCTTTGGAAGATTAATTGCCCCATTTGAAGCATCCAAAACTTCACTTTGCGAAGTTACACCACTCTGCTCGGCACCTGAGGTACGATTACCTAAAAACTCCTGAGTTCTTGTGGCAACATCATCTTGAACTTTTGTATCTTTTAACGGTGGTTTTGGATCTGTCGAAATTTTCGGAACTTCCAACCATTCGATTTCTCCCAAATTTTTCATGTTTTTAGGATTAATCCACCCGTTAGGATTTGTTTTAGAATACAAAGCAGCATTTATATAAACTTCAGGTTCAGCAATATCCCCGATAAATTCCGTTTCTTTTTTGACGCTATGAAGATCATCTGTCGGAACATGAACATCTTGAGAATAGAACAAAACTTTTGCATCAGCATTACCGGTAACTTTTTGAGCATACCCGTTCATATATTCAAAGAAACCGTTACGAATTTTCTTAATTTCTTCCTCCGGCATGCCTTTTACATAGGTTTTATTAAGCTCAATATTATCCATTATCATTGTAGATTTACCGTCAGTTTTTGCCATATAAACCCTTGACATTCCAACGACATTACCATTGGCATCTCTTAGATGAACAACATTAAAAGCTTTATTCAACAAATACGTAGGTGTAGCTGCACCGTTTACACCCGTTCCAATTGCCGTACAACAAGTAGTTTTGTTACCCATAAACAAATCTTCCTGCGGATTTCTTTCCCAAAGCTGAATAGACATATCTTTTCCGCCAGCTTGAACTTTAACATCCGGTAATTCAGGATTGTCCCACTTATCATAGTACAAACCTTGCATAAAATATTCGGCTTTTGTCGCTGCATTAGTATTTCCGTATTTATTAGACGGATTTGTTATAAATTTATTAAAATCACCCATTGCAGCTTCCTTGATTACGGTATACAATTCCGGTGATTTTGCATATTTAGAAACTTGCCTAGAAATTCCTTCCATCATTCGATCGTAAACTTCTTGCTCTGTATATCTATCAAGATTTCTCAATATATCAATATTTTGATTAGCAAATTCTAAATCAGCTTTTGGAATTTCTATCCCTTGTTTTTTAGCAGCTTCAAGAGCTGATTTAAGAGCATTCTCCGTTTGTGCAATAGCAGACTTCGCAAGTTCAGGATTTTTATATAATTCATGAACCTGATCTTTCAAACTTATTGAAATATTATCAACATCTCTTGTATTCAAATTTTCAAACAATGCCAAATATGAATATTTTTCATTAAAGCTTTTCATCGTTCTTGGAACACTCAACGGATCCACACCGGCTTTTTCCAAAACAGCCGCCTGAACTTTATCTTTAGCTTTTTGTATACTAATTTCACCTGATTGAACAGATTTTTTCAAACTTGTCATATCCAAACCGACCTTTGTATAAATCTGCACAAGATTGCACAAATCCATTTTATCTCTCGGTGAAAGATTTTTTCCGGTATCAGCATTTTTACACTTGAGAGCGTCTGAAATTATACTATAATTTTCATCGGACAATTTATTAAGTTCATAAAGGGTCTGTCCAAACTCATCCGTTCTCTTATCCATCATGTGATTCATCGTATCAGAATCAATATATTTTGAAGCTCGACAAAGTTCGCCGATGTTTCTATCAAAGAATTCATCCACATCTGCTCTAAATCTCTTTAAATCATACTCATCCAACGTAGGAAGCTTTCCGTCAACCATTGTTGTATACTTGGTATTAATACCACTCAAATACTGATGAGGAGTCTCATGAGCAACTCTATAAGTAGTTTTTGCAAGTTTCTTCAAACCTGTTAACAAATCAGCTTCACTCAAATCGGATTTTAGCAAAGACATTTGCATTTCAGGCGAAATTTTGTTAGGCTCAAACAATTCCA
>ONYB01000144.1 GCA_900321895.1 uncultured Brachyspira sp. | reverse complement strand
GGTGTGTTGAGTGCAAAAAACGGGGATTTCCAAAAGAATTCAATCGCCTCGCCGTCAAAAGTGGAGCCATAATCTTCAATATAAATTTTTCCGTTCGTGTCCGCCGTCAAAACCTTATCGTCAAACAGGCATGCTGTTGTGATATCTTGCGGAAGCTTTCGTTTGTACCAGCACTTGTTTACGTAGTCGTTTATCCATATTGTGTGAAAATACTCATCATCCGTATACGGAAAGAAAAACCACACTTGATTTTTATTTTCGTAATGCAGTGCTATTGCATTGTTAATTAGGGTTTTGTTGAATTTTTCAAATACAGAATTAATGTTTGCCGAAATCTCTGAGCCGAGTTGGATTTGATTGAGTTCGCCCACCTGTTCGAGTGCATAGATACCGTTACTTAAAAAATATTGTTTATTTTCGACATTCACAATACATTTTGAAGATAACGCTCCCTTGTCGGCAAACAACGTAATAGAAAAATCACTACCGCTAATCCCGCTCAAAAGGTAGACCGCATTCTTTTTGTAAATCGCAAGGTAGCCTTTGTACGGAAATAATGCAGTAATTGCGTCCGTATTCGTGTGAAAATTTCGTATATAACCGGCATCGTCTTGAGTTGTAAAATCGTCGTAAGTTCCGAGTGCAGAATAGTAAATCGTTGCATTGTCCGCAACCCAAACTCTTCCGTTATAAATTCCGAGAACTTCACTATAAATCGGATTGCCCTCAGTATCTGTCAAATTACACTCTACGACTTTGTTTACGTCGTTGTTTTTGATGTAAAAAAGGCTGTCGGATTTGCTTGAAATTAATACTCCGTCCAAAAAATTTGCAAAAACGGGAGTTTGCGAAGTTATAGTTTTTTCAAGTTTTGAAAGCGTTTTATTTTGGTGGTTGTAAACATAAATACTCCCGCTTGTCGTCGTTATGACGAGTTTCAATGCATTTTTGTGCTTCATTTCGCACATCCCGCTAATCGCTTCTGCCTTGGGAAGTTCTAAAAACAAAGTGTTCCCTTTTTGTTTTACAATTCCTCGGTTTTGCAAAACCTCAATGTTTTCGCTGTCACTCCAATAAATCCGTTTTGTATCCAGTCCCAGTTCTGTTTTTGTCAAAGCGGTATTAATTCCACCAGACAGGTTATAATAAGAAACTTCCATAAACTATTCTCCTTGTAATTTTGCCTTGTACCATTTGATTTTTGAACGGATAAATTTCCCGACGTCATTTTTTTCAACCCACGGATAAGACGGGATAAATGTAATATCAATCTTGCCAAAACTCGTGGTGCTCGGGTGTTTTTGCCCAAATTCATAGTGTGTCATGACTGTGGTTGGGGTTATCGGAATGTCATATTTAATCGTAAGTTTTGCACAATATTCCATCGCCGCTTCAAATTGTTTTGAGGTTAGCGGAAATTTCCCCTGATTGTATTTGCTTACAAAACCGTACATCCCGCAAAGTGAAATTCCTATAGACCCTGTGTTTCCACCGCCCGTGTGAGCTGCGTAGCGACCTTTTTCGCATTTAAGGTTGCATTCGGGGCTGAACTTGCCGTTGTAAACTTTGCCGTTTTTGTCCACCAAAAAATGGTAGCACTGTTTTTCAAAATCTGTCGGAAAATAATTTCCGGCAGTCCAGTGAATAATAATTCTTTTCATATTGCTCCGTTAAAATTTAAAATATTAGATACTTGTTATTGTTGAATGGACAAAAACCATTCGAGATGTTCCCTACCGTATAACATAGCCGCATGTGTTCGGTTTCTGGCACGGGTTTTCAAGATGATTTTGTCAACATAATCTCTGACCGTTCCGTACGAAATCTTTAAGTGTACCCCAATCTCTTTATCCGAGTAACCTGCTGCGACCAAAGTTATAACATCAGTTTCCTTTGGTGTTAGTTTCATTATTCAATTTTCCTTTTTGAAAACACTTGGCTATTCTTTTCCACCTTTATCATACTCGAGAAAAATTTAGCAAGAACTTATTCTTTAATAATATTTCCTACGTTAAAATATATAAAGAAAAGGGACAAAAATTTGTCCCCTCAGAGAGTAAGATAATTTAAAAGGATTGTAAATAGTGGATTATATCTTTGTTTTCATAAAGTCCGATTTTTAGTCTGCTAAGATTTGAATAGCATCTTTTTTTAACTCCGTATTCGTTGTAGTTCAGATAGAACCCGCCAACACTCAGCGGAATTTTTTGAACTTTTTCTTCATACAAAATTTTAGTTTTAAGTTTCTCAAAAAAGTCGAGAGCTTTTTTGTTAGTTTTTCTGATTGTGGAAATCTTGTCCTCATTGTCAATTCTTGTTAGTTGAACGACCGTGTGCCCGCAAACGGGACATTTTTTAAGCAGGTCTAATTCAGCCAGCACAAAACCCTCTTGCGGAGCGAGTTTGAAAGACCTTGTCTTGTGCAAACCTCCGCAGCAATGTATATACCCCATACACAATACTCCTTTGTCCTAATCGGCAAACAGCTTTACCGTCAGAGGGTTTGAGCCTTAACCGATTACATAATCAGTATAACGTATTTAAAAAATAAAAAAAGCCGTCGCTTCAAGGGCAGTGTTTTAACCCCCATGTTTTCATGGGGCTTGCGGAAGTGAATGATTGTAGAGTGGAAACGCTTTTGCTTATTTCACCCTACGGTACTTTTTACTTTTCACTTAAAAATTAATAATCACTCTCGTGGGCATAGTCGTCGTCGTCTTTGAGTGAGGAGAGGTCATCTTTATAGCAAGCGTCAAAGTCTTCCGGCAACAAGTCTGAATCAGGCCATACTGTGTCGCTGTCAAAACGGCAGGCTGAAAGGTTGTAAGAACCCGTAAAATCAGAGCTTGTCAGGTCACTTTCCGAGAAAATACATCCTGCCAAATCTGCGTCTGTAAAGTTACAATAAGTCATTTCGGCGTAACTGCAATCTGCACCTGTCAAAAGTGCTTCCGTAAAATCGC
>ONYB01000003.1 GCA_900321895.1 uncultured Brachyspira sp. | reverse complement strand
TTTTAGTGTTTATTATTTAGGAGTTTATATGTTTTTGGGGTTAATGAATCTATTTATATTTAGTGTTTCGACTACACTTAAATCTTATGACTCTATTATGCACTAAAACAAAATAAATGTCAACAGTACGTTTTAATAAAATTTTTTGTATTCCTCAAATGCCCATATAGTGTAGGTTTTACACTTTACAAAACTTAATATTTCCCCTAAAACTCTGATTTTCGCCAAAAAATGAGTAATAATATAGATAGAGATTAAGGGATTTTATTTGTTAACAAATGTAAAGCAATTACTACCCTAAAAAGGCAATTTTTAGACAAGTATATACTTTATATATATACGAGAGTATAAAAGGATTAATCATGACACCAAATGATCCACTAAAAATTACAAATGCTACGGGTTTACCAAAAGCCACGATGAACGAGCCTATTGCCAGTTACTCGGCAGCGGCGGCGGAGCAAGGTACTCGTATTAACGATCCTACCACCAACCCCATTACCCCAGGTCGAGTAAACCAGTCAAAAGAAAGCCAAAAAGAGCAGGGCATCCAATCTGGCTACAGCAGCGTAAACCAAATGGCGGCGATTGCTCGAGCCTTCGGAATGAACATCAAAGCAACTCTTGCTCCAGAAAACAATTTCTACGCCTACGGCACTGATTTCAGCACAGGCAACCACATGTTGGGGAGTGTTACAAAAGATGTCACACAGGCCGACGGTTCCGTAACCACAGAATACATCCAACGTGGAGGTCGTTTGAATTTTGCATGTTAAAAGCCCCGTTTAAAAAAAACGAGGCTTTTACTATATTTATAGAGAACTTATGCATTTACTAAAGATTTTGATTTTTCAATACATTCAATCAAAGTCTTAGCAACTGTTCTTTGTTCTTCTTCAGTAATTTCAGGGAACATCGGCAACGAAATTACCATTTCCGTATTCTTTTCAGAAACAGGCAAAGAGCCTTTTCCAACACCCAAATATTCGTGAACCTTCTGCAAGTGAAGCGGAATTGGGTAATAAAGCATTGCACCGATACCGTTTTCTTGGAGCATTTTGTGAACTGCGTCACGGTTAGGAATTTTAACCGTATACTGGTGGTAAACACAATATGTGTCATCAAGTTCTTTCGGAGTTTGAACATCCGGACAATCGGCTAACAACTTATTATAGAAATAAGCATGTTCACGTCTTAATTCGTTCCATTTTTTCAAATGAGGAAGTTTAACTCTCAAAATAGCAGCCTGAATTTCATCCAATCTGCTGTTAACACCTATTTCATCGTGATGATATCTTACAGCACCGCCGTGGTTTCTCAAAGCAACAACTCGGTCACGCAATTTTTCATCGTTTGTCATAATCAAACCGCCGTCGCCCATGCCTCCGAGGTTCTTAGTCGGATAGAAACTCAAGCAACCGAAATCACCAAATGTACCGACCATTTTGCCTTTGTACAAAGCACCGATAGCCTGACAGCAGTCTTCAATAACGTGAAGGTTATGTTTTTTAGCAACTGCCATAATTTTATCCATATCACAAGGTTGACCGTAAAGGTGAACCGGAATAATAGCTTTAGTTTTAGGTGTGATAGCTGCCTCTAATTTTGAAGCATCCAAATCAAAAGTATCCGGATCAATATCAACGAACACAGGTTTTGCCCCTACAATACCTATAGCTTCAGTTGTTGCAACAAAAGTAAATGCAACGGTAATAACTTCATCGCCCGCACCGATATTCAAAGCTCTCAAAGCCAAGTGCAACGCATCAGTTCCGGAGTTAAGCCCTACAGTGTATTTACAGCCGATAAAATCAGCCAACTCTTGTTCCAAAGCTTTTGTGTTCGGCCCGAGAATATAAGAACCCGAACGCAAAACTTCACAAACAGCTTTTTCAACTTCTTCACCAATAGTAGCATACTGGCGTTTTGAATCTAAAATTGGAATCATTTTTCTCTCCTTTTCTCCTATATAATATATAGTTTATCACACTTTATAAGCATCTTTACAAGTTCTTTACATCAAGAACAACAGAACGCAGTTGTCTTTTCATTGAAAAAGACAATAAGCGCAACAAAAGTGTAAAACTCTTACGACTTTTAGCGTGATTTCCGCCCTTCCCTCTTTACAATCAAGTGTGCTTTTACTATAATTTT
>ONYB01000141.1 GCA_900321895.1 uncultured Brachyspira sp. | reverse complement strand
GCAGAACCGTGAACAGGTTCAAATACAGCACCGTACAAGCCGATGTTTGCACCTTGAGCAACTCCGAGTCCGCCAATCAGTCCTGCGGCTAAGTCAGAAACGATGTCGCCGTAGAGGTTTGGCATAACCAAAACATCAAATTGTGTCGGGTCTTGAACAAGTTGCATACAAAGGTTGTCTACAAGAATTTCTTTTGTCGCAATTTTGGGATATTCAGAGGCTACATTTCTAAAGCATTCCAAGAACAATCCGTCAGAAAGTTTGCAAATATTGGCTTTTGTTGCAACGCAAACTTGTTTTCTTTTGTGTTTTACCGCAAAATCAAAAGCGTAACGGCAAATCCTGTCGGAGGCTTTTCTTGTGATAAGCTTGATTGTTTCAGCGGTGTTTTTGTCAATCATGTGTTCAAGTCCGGAATAAAGCCCTTCCGTGTTTTCTCTGATTATTACCAAATCCACGTTTTCATATTTAGCTTTTACCCCCGGAATATTTTTGCAAGGTCTTACGTTTGCGTACAAGTCCAGGGCTCTTCTTAGTTGTACGTTTACCGAGCGAAAACCGCTACCAATAGGGGTTGTGACAGGAGCTTTAAGGGCAACTTTGTTGACCTTGATTGATTCCAAAACTCTTGGCGGTAATGGAGTTCCTTCGTCCTCTATTACGTCAGCACCTGCGGTTTGCAAATCCCAGTTGATTTTAGCTCCTGATGCTTTGAGTATTTTAACGACTGCTTCCGTAATCTCAGGGCCTATTCCGTCACCGTTAATAAGAGTTATTGTTTTCATTATCTCTCCTTCGCTAATTCTCAATTCTAATATGTAGTTATATTATACCTTTTTGATTTCGGTTTGTAAATAGGTGATTTGGTTGAGGGTGTTTTGCGGAACTTTTTATTAATTTTTGTAACATTTGTTAACTATTCGGCAATTTGAGGGAAGAAAAATCCTTTATATAAGTAAGGTAGTAAATTTTGTAGTAGTAAAAGGTAGGTATAGTTATGAGTATTACCACAACAGGTTTAAATTGGCTTAAATATGGTGGTCGTTCATACGGTGAACTCGTTTTTGGTACTGGGTATGATAAATTGACCGACTCGGTTACCGCCGCATTAAAAAATCGAGGTGCTAACGGACAATCTTATTTGGGTGCAGTAAAAAACGGTGTTAAAGACGGTTTTGTTAGTATGCACAATTATAACGTTGCACAAAGTGCCGCAAATGGCGGGTTTTTCAAAAATATGTGGTATCAATTAAAAACCACTCCGAGTGTAATTAATGCAGAACGAAAAACTGCTGCACAACTTGCAAAAGCCGCAGGTAAAAATACATTTTGGGCAGGCACAAAGGGCTTTTTCAAAGGTGTCGGTAAAAAAATGCCGTTGATAGGCGGTGTCATTGCCTGTTTGAGTGAAATCCCGAATATATGTGGGGCAGCAAAAGAACAAGGTCTTTGGGCAGGTGCTAAAGAAACAGTTAAATCAGGTACAAGATTAGGTGCAGGTATGGCTGGCGGTGCAATCGGTGCGGCACTGTTATCACCGATACCTGTCGTAGGTTCTTTGGTTGGCGGTATTCTCGGTTACATGCTCGGTGATAAATTAGCCAGTTTTGTGACAGGCAAAAGCTATTCCGAAAAGAAAATGGATGAAGAAGAACAGTTAGCACAGGTTCAGGCACAGCAAGAGCAGTTGATGCAACAATATCAACAGGCTCAACAAGCTCAAATGCCACAAGTAGGAGGTAGTTTTGATACGGGAACAACAAATCCGTTCGCAACTTATAACCCTGCACAACTTGCAGCAATGCAACAACAGTTGTACGGTGGAGGCGGTATGAGTGACGACTATATGTACAAAATGATGATGGCAAATCGTGGAAGAGCTTAATTGTTTAAAAAAATTTAAAGCCTGTGCCGAGTGACACAGGCTTTTTAATTTATTCTTTCAAAACCTCCTCCGAATTGAAGTTGCAACACTCCAATACGTTGTTAAAGAAGGCTTCTAATGCCGTTTCCATGGAGGAAAGCTCTTCTCGAAATTCTTGTACTACTTCACTTCTTGCTTCGGTAAATGCCGATTTGAATAAATCTTCGTTGTTCATAAAATAACTCCCGTTGTTTTCTGCTACATATATACATTCGGAATTTTTTCACCAAATCTTTAACATTTTAAAGAATTTTGTTACAAAATTTATTATTCGTTAGAAAATAAAAATTATTTACAGTACAATGTAAAAAAATAGCTTTATAAGGAATGCAAAAAAGATGACAGCAAGTTTTCATTTAACAGATTATGATTACTATTCCAGCAGAACAGATATGGAGGTTATCTCTAATATCGTAGAGTCCTTAAAAAGAATTCTGGAAGAAGACAAGCAGGAAAAACAACCTCTTTTCTTAAAAACTTCGGACAACCTTATTTTGAATATCGCAAGAATGGTTGTTCAAGAAAAGAAAAAGACTTTCTTAATCGGAATTACCGGTGAAAGTGCCTCCGGAAAAACTGTTTTTGTGGACAACACGATTAAGGCATGTATAAAAGATAAGCAGGAAGGTATCTACACGGTTGTCAGATGTGATGATTATTACAAAGATACTTCAAAAGAACTCAAAGCTGCAGGAAGTTATGAAGAACTTTTCAAGACAGGTTTTAGTTTTGACACTCCTGCCGCTATTGATTTGGACTTGATGAAGCATCACCTTATGGGCTTGAAAAAAGGTCAAACAGTGGTTTCACCTTCATACAATTTCGTAACTTGTGAATCCGACCCGAACGGAGATGTTAAAAAGCCTGCAAAAGTCGTGCTTAACGAAGGTTTGTATGTTTTGAATGAAGGGTTGAGAGATATTATGGATGTAAAAGTTTACGTCTACACTCCGCTTGATGTTATCAAAGACAGATGGTATAAAAGAGCTGCTCTTCGAGGTAAAACAGGTGCGGCTGCCGATTTGCAATTCCAAGATGTGAACAGAACGGCTCAAGAATTTATCCGTCCTGCATATCAAATTGCGGATGCTGTTATTAACGGTATGGTTTCTCAAGAATACATCCAAAAAATTACGGATAAGATTTTTAACGCGTTGAAAGATATCGAGTATTAATATGAAATACGAAACAGCTAAAAGAAGAAAAAATACCTGCATAACAGGCTTTTTGATGTTAATGATGTGGGGTTGGGGCGGTTTGAGATCGCATGTCGACAGAATTAAAGCAGACCCGCAAGACGGACTTCTGTTTTTAGGTCTTGCTTTCGGATTGCCTTCCTTAATCCTTCTTGTTTTAGCAATTTATTATTCTATTGTAGCTAAAAAACTGGAATATGATGAGCTTGATGAACTTGATGAACCTCAAGAAAGTTCCGAACAACCGGAAGAAAATAAATAATTTTAAAAGCACCTTTTAAAAAGGTGCTTTTATCGTTCAATACCTGTCTTTCATGCAAGGACACGGCTGTTGCTCAAATGCCCTTTGACATGACGTACAAGTAGGAACGACCTGAATTGTTGCACATCTGTCACATTTGTTTTTGATGACTTTTTTACAAGGATTGCAATTTTTAAATC
>ONYB01000138.1 GCA_900321895.1 uncultured Brachyspira sp. | reverse complement strand
TTTCGCAAGGTATGTGAACGATTTTGTTGTTGCGGGTTCTGCCGGTAATGACATTTTGCCCCTTATGATTTTCAAAGTTTTCTATCAAAACTTCTAATTCGCGACCGATGAATTTTTTATTTGATTTAAGGCAATTTTCTTTTACTTTGTCATTTAGTCGTTTAAGTCTTTCGGTTTTAACTTCTTCCGGAATAAATTTATCTACCCATTTTGCAGCAACTGTTTTTTCTCTAGGGGAATAGGCGGCAGTGTTTGAGTAATCCAGTTCGAATTCATCAATAGCAGTGAGGGTTTCTTCAAACTGTTCTTCGGTTTCCCCCGGAAAACCTGCGATAAAATCGCTTGTAATAGTTACATCAGGGATTAGATTTCTGATTTTTGAAACGATTTTTGCATATTCTTCACGGTTGTAGCGGCGGTTCATTTTTTTCAAAACTTCACTGCTGCCGGATTGCATAGGAATGTGAAAATATTCACAAACTTTGTCGAGCTTGATTGCGGTGTCGATTAGCTCGTCCGTAATATCTGTCGGGTAAGAGGTTACAAAACGAATTCTGAATTTGCCTTCTAATTTGTTGACATCTTCCAAAAGTTGAGCAAGCCTGTAGTTTTTGTCCTTGAAATCTTTCCCGTAGCTGTCGACATTTTGACCCAAAAGTGTAATTTCTTTAAAGCCTTGAGCAAGTGCGTCTTTTGCTTCTTTTAAAATTATCTCCGGTTGGCGAGAGCGTTCTCTGCCACGGGTGTATGGCACAATACAGTATGTGCAGAAATTGTTACAACCCTCGGTTATAGGAATCCACGCATTAACCGCTTTTACTCTGTCGATTTTAAATTCTTTGGCTTTGTCATCTTCTGTTGCGTTGGTTTCTTCGCATTCGCAAACTTTTTCGTCGTTGTTAATTTTTTTGATAATTTCAGGAAGAGAATAAATTTTATGAGTTCCTAAAACAAAATCAACATATCTTGCACGTTTAAATATTTCGTTAGCTTTTTGTTGAGCTACGCAACCGCAAAAACCGATTTTTATATTTTTGCCTTCTTCTTTCCATTTACCCCAAGTTCCGATAAGACTGAAAGCTTTATCTTCGCTAAGTTGGCGGATTGAACAAGTGTTAACCATTAACAAATCTGCATCTTTTGGGTGTTTTGTTTCTTCGTATCCGAAATTAGAAAGCATTCCGAGCATTCTTTCGGTGTCCGATTTGTTCATTTGACAGCCCATTGTTTCTATATAAACTTTTTTCATAAAATTTCTTCCCTATTGTTTTTCGTATTAAAATTTTTGCTATAAGTAAATTATAGTACAAAAATTTGCCTATTTGTTGTTTTTGCGATAAAATAAAATCACTGGTAGTTTATATGTATTGATTAAGGGGTAAGTATGGAACGCAAAAAGACAAATGTTTTATCCATGTTGGAAGATAAAACAAAAGATTTTAATGACAGAGTCGCACTCGGCACGAAAAACACAATGGGTTGGAGAGAGTTTACTTACAAAGGTTTAGGGTTGATGTCGAGAAAGCTGGCATGGCATCTTATGAATACCGTTGGGGTAAAGCGAGGGGAGCGAGTTGCGATTTTGTCGGAGTCTAAACCTGAATACGGTGCATGTGTGTTTGCCTCAATTCTTGCCGGCACAGTCACCGTTCCTCTTGATGTAAAACTTACAAAATACGAGTTGAATTCGATTTTATCAGACTGTGAACCTTCCGTAATTTTGGTTTCGCAACATTATATAGAAACGGCATTAGAGTTGCAAAAAATGATTTCATCAATTAAGACAATTCTGGTAATGGATGAACCTTCATACAATTTGCAACTAACAAGCATTTACGAACTTCCTGATAATTACGAGGCAAAATGGCGACATCGAAGCCCGAAATCGACTGTTTTCATAATTTATACATCAGGCACGACGGGAGCTCCGAAAGGGGTAGAAATTACATTTGCGAATATGTTATCTCAGTTGGATGATTTAAAACTTGCATTGGATGATATTTTGCCGTTTGAAACGGGGCGAATACTTTCTATTTTGCCGATGAATCACTTGTTTGAAATGACAGTCGGATTTTCGACGTTTTTGAATTTCGGATATTCGGTATATTATGCCCAAAGCCTTAAGCCAAAAGATATTTTGAGCGTTATGAGAGAAAAGCAAATCAATTTTATGATTGTAGTTCCGGCATTTTTGAAATTGCTTAAAACTGCGATAGAATCAGAACTCCATAATGCTCCGAAAGCTACTCAGGTAGGGTTTAAGGTGATGTATAAGCTTGCAAAATTTGTACCGTTCAGAAGTGTTCGAAAGTTGATGTTTAAGCAAATTCACGACAAATTTGGCGGGCATTTTCTCGGCTGTATTCCGGGGGGAGCTCCGATGGATTTGGAAGTCGGGAAATTTTTCGATAGAATTGGTATTCAAATTTACCAAGGCTATGGTTTGTCTGAGGCAAGTCCTGTTGTTTCCGTAAACACCCATTCGCACAACAAGCTCGGCTCTGTCGGACGAGCACTCAAGAGTCTTGAAACAAAAATTGACGAGGCGACAGGTGAGTTGTTGATAAAAGGACCTTCTGTAATGAAGGGGTATCATAATCAAGAAGAGTTGACCAAAACCGTTATTGATGAGGACGGCTGGCTTCACACGGGTGATATAGCAAAAATCGATAAAGACGGACACATTTTTATAACAGGCAGAATTAAAAATATGATTGTCCTCTCAGGTGGCAAAAAAGTTTTTCCGGAAGAGGTAGAATCGGTTTTAGAGAAGAGCGAATATTTGAGCGAGGTTTGTGTTCTCGGGATGTCAAGAACTTTTGGGGCAAAAGACGGTACGGAAGATATTGCGGCTGTAGTTGTTCCAAAAGATTATGTAATGGAAAAGTTTGACGATGCGGAACTGGATAAAGTGATAAAATCAGATATAAAACATTTGGCAACACGTTTGACTGCGTACAAACGACCTGTTAATATATTTATATCAAGAACTCCGTTACCGAGAACTGCAACTCGAAAAGTTAAAAGGAAAGAAGTAAAAGAGCTTGTTAAAAGTATATAAGGAAGGATAAAATATTGAAAAAAGTTAGTATTATAACGGTATTATTAATGTTGGCAAGTGTGCCGTCAGTAATGTGGGCAGATGAAATTTTGCTGGACAATGTGAATGTTGAACCGAAAGGGACGACACCTCCTCCAATAATAACAGCTCCGAAATGGGATGAATTTTGTGAACCGGGGTATGAAAACGCGGTTTATACGGATAAAAACGATGTATTTAACTATATAATTTTTGTAAAAACAGAAAGAGATAAACGTAATTATTGGGCAGGCAGACGAGAAAGTTTTGAAAAATATCTTAATCATTGCAAAACTATCGTGGATG
>ONYB01000180.1 GCA_900321895.1 uncultured Brachyspira sp. | reverse complement strand
TTTTAATTGTTTTTGCTGCCAGTCAAGTCTTTGCAAATACAATTTTTTAAGTTTAGGATAAGCAAGCGCAAGTCCCATTGTATCAGCCATTGCTCTGTGGTGGTTGTTCAACTCTACGTGGAATTTGTTTGTCAAAGCTTCAAGTCCGTGTGACTCCAAGTCCGGATAAATTTCTTTAAACATTTGTTGAGAGTCAATTCTGGCGTTATTTATTTCTTTGCCGAAAACTCTTTTTGAAGCTTCGTTTATAAAGGTGTAATCAAAAATTGCATTGTGAGCTACAATCGGATAATCTCCGATAAACTCCATAATTTTTGGCATAGCTTCTGCTTCTGTCGGAGCATCCGCAACCATATCAGGTGTAATTCCGTGGATTGCCATGCTGGATTTTCTGATATGTTGTTCAGGGTTTATCAAGGTTTGAAATTCGTCTTTAATCTTGCCGTTTTCCAACCTTACTGCCGCAAATTCTACCATTTTTTCTTTTGTATAATCAAGTCCCGTAGTTTCTGTATCTAGGACAATTTCTATAATCTTTTTCCGTACCATATTCCTATCCTGTTCTACTCTGATAAGATAATAGCATAAAAAAACTTTCTGTGATAGAATATACAGTGTTAAAAAGTAAAGGAGATATCATGTCTAATGCTTTAGAAATTACAGATGCAGGCTTTGAGCAAGAAGTTTTGCAATCCGCAGAACCTGTTGTGGTTGATTTTTGGGCACCTTGGTGCGGACCTTGCAGAAAACTCAGCCCGTTATTGGATGAAATTTCAAGTGAATTTGCGGGAAAAGTTAAGTTTGTAAAAATTAATACCGATGAAAATCTTGAAACCGCAAAAAATTATGGTATAAGCGGACTTCCTAGCCTTTTGGTATTCAAAGGAGGAAAAGCTGTCGAAAGACTTGTCGGATTAATGCCAAAATCTTCAATTATTTCAAATATTGAAAAACATTTGTAATCGGTTATTATGTTATATAAAAACGCTCCGTAAAATGCGGGGCGTTTTTTCGTGTTTTGTTTAGGAAAGTTTACAATCAGCGGAAATTATTAAAGTTTTCGCACAAATATTCCGTTAAAGATATTGTAGAATAATGTCTTATACTAACGGAAAGGTTTATCATGCTAGATATCAGCAGTACCGGAAAAATCAGGAATGAAATATATAATTCAAAATATAAAAAAGGACAACACTATAATTTTGATATCGGCGAAATTATGGACGAATTGAGGCAAAACACCAAATATGATGTTTATCCTGATGACCAGTTGGTAGACTATGCCATTGAAATCGGTTTGCAAAGATCAGAAACTCAAATCGAAAAAATTGCCTCCACCATTAAAAGCCAAGTTCTTTCAGATAAAGAAGCAAAAGAATACGATAATTTAAATAAAAAATTTCAAAAAGAAATTCTTTCAGATAAAGAACGTGAAAGATATTACGAATTGAAAAATCGTTTATATGAAAGAGTTTATAGCATAAAATCAAGAGATTTTATGGATGTTCACATGACAGAAATGAACTCACATCTCGACAAATCCCGCCCGAACGATCCTATTTGGGGGCAATATTCTTATGAAGAAATTCTCGAAATGGAAGCGGAAGGAGTTGAAGTTCCAAAAGAATTTCTTGATTGGGCTCACAGCATGCAGGATAACGACTCTGCGAACTACGACATCAAAGAGAATTCAGAAACAGACCAAAACGCAGCAGACAACCTTGAAAACGAAACCGATAACAAAACTCAGGCAAATGCACAAAAACAAGTTCAAGCCTTTTCATCAAAATCCGATGTTCAAAACGAAGAACTCGACAAGAAAAACGAAGAGGTTAACACCCTTGCTCAAAAAGTAGAAAGCACGCAAGAAGAGGTTTTGAGCAACCAAAAAAAAGCTTCAGATGATGTAGAAACAATGCTTCAAGAATGGAAAACTCTTGATGAAAAAGCTCAAAACGGAACACTAAGCGAAACCGAACGCCGTCGTTACAACGAACTCGGCAAAACTTTGACAAACAGCAAAGTTGATTTTTCAGCAGAAATCGACGCACTAAACAGCGATATCGACGAACTTATGGCTCAAATGGGCGAAATTACGGTTCTCGTTGACGTTAACGATAAAATCAGCAAGCAATTAGACAACAACAGTCGTGTAGTTGCCGAATATGAAGGCAACAAAAACAGACAATACCTCGGTACAACCTCCGATCTCGGCAAAATGGGAACCTCTGAAACCATGCAGTCACAAGCCCTCGGCAGTGACGTTGCAAAAAATTCCGCAATAAACAGCACAAGCCTTGACGTCAAAGCAAACGAAATTAAAGACAGTCTTGAAACAAACATGGCAATCGGAACTCAAGCTCAAGAAAAAGTTGCGGAAGCAAAAGCACTTGTCCAAGAAAGCGACGATGTAAGCACAGAAGTTACCCCGACACAAGAAACTCAAGAAACGCCAAAGGACGAAAAAGCCGACGGAACTCAACCAACCGACAACGCTCAAAAAGCTGGTGAAACAAATACTGACAACGGCGAAACTGTCGTTTCAACCGCACCTGTCGAGATTGCTCAAGAAAGTGACAACATCAACAATGTTACAAAACCTGCACAGGTTGAAAATACTGATAATGCTCAACAAACAGACGCTGAAATTACGACAAACGAAACTCAAAATGACACTACCCTTACAGATACAGCACAGGCTGACCCTGCAAGAGTTGCAATAAGTGATGCAATTTCAACTTGCAATACAAAACAATCAGAAATGAGCAATGCAAGTTCAACAGTTACAGACCTCACCGCACAAGTAACAGCACTCCGTGACAACAAGTTTGCAGATGATATGAAGTGGAACACAGAATTCAAATCAAAATTAAAAGAATACGAAAAACTTGCAAACAAAGCAAAAAGTGGTCAAGAACTCACCGCAGAAGATCTCTCACAAGCAACCGAGCTTGAAAGCTATCTGAACGGCGACAACGGAACTTATGTAAGCACAATGCAAGGCAAGCTTGATATTCTTAATGCTTACAAAGCAGGCGTGGAAAATCTCAACCAACTCACGACATCAAACATTGCTTACGGAACTCAAGCCGTCGAACAGGGCAAGGCTTATGCAGAGAGCGAAATGGGAGACAAGACAGATATCAAACGCAACTCTTCCTACATTTTGCTTTCAAAAGAAAAACGCTACGACTTGATTTACGGCAAATCGGGAGACTCTATCGGCAGAGATTTAATCGATATGGGTGAAAGCCTTATCGGTTCTGCAAAAACTTACGCAAAATCCGCAAGAAATATCGTAAGCAAAATCACTTCAAACTTTGCAAACGATTACTCGGAAAAACTTAGCGGAAATATCACAGGTGCTGCGGCTTCCGTTTCTCCGCTTATGGCAGAAATCAAATCAGCACTTGCCAAACAACAGCCGAAAACAACTCAAGACACAAATACAATGGCAAATGTTACACCTCAAGCAGCACCTCAAGCCGAAACACCGACTGAAAACACAGTGGTTCAACCTTCTGTTGAAACAAATGATATTACGGCAAAAACCAACGACAACAACAAAAACGCTGAAACTATTTCAACGCTCAATGCAAATTCTCAAACAGCAAAAGTTGAAATATCAAAAGTTTTGGCAAATACGGACGATGAAAATTCCGCAAAACGAGTTGCACAACTCAACAGCAGAATTTCTTCCAACAACTCTTCCGTTGACAATCTCGTTGGTGCTACAAGTGCCAACACACCTGAATTTACGGATGAAAACAAAGCCGAACAAGCTGCATACACAGCAAGCGTTAATGCGGTCAGTGAGGCTGCAAACGCCAAAGCAACAACGGTTTCTACACCAAAACAAACAAACGCAAAACCAGTTCAAGAAGAACAAGAGCCGACCCCGCAAGAGGTTCAGGCAGAAAGAAATGCCGAAGACGAGGTTAAAACGCTTGAAAAACAACTTAACGAGGAAGACAAAGCACAAGCAGAAAAAGAAGACAAATCGGTTGAAGAAACAAAAACTGACGAGGTCGTCGCAGATGACGGCATGACCGAGGTCGACGAACATGAAGATTCAATCGACGCAAAAGAAATGCCTGCTTACATCAGCGAAAACTCGACAGAAAGCGACCTTGAAACATATATGATGGACGAAATGTACAACGAATCCGACGAAAACGCTCAAATGCTCAACGACATCAGTACCAAACAGGCTATGGAAAACCAAGCAAAAGATGCCGCACAAAAAGCACTTCACGAAAGCGTTGCAAAAGGCGGATTTGAAGCATCGGGTTCTGCAACAATGTCTGTCGGTCAAAAATTAAACAAAGAAAACGACAAAACAGAAACAAGCCGCACAAGAAGATTTATATCCTACGAGGACAAAAACCGCAGAGCAGCCCTTGCTGACAAAGTCGAAAACGGCAAAAAAGTTGTTATGAAACGTAACAGAAAGAAATAGTGACACAAAATGTCACCACTTCAATAAAAAGTTACTACAAGTTTTGAATAGCTTTGCTATCGCCGTCGATTGACTCTTTAAGCATTTTCTTAACGACATCGCCTTGTGTGTCGAGCATTTTGCAGACTGTTTCAATGTTTCGTACCTTGTTTGAAAGGATTACATCGGCGTTTGCGGTGATGTTTCCTGTTACATTTTGGTACGCTGCAAGTGCGGCGGAGGATGTACCTTGCATAAGGTTAGACATAACGATTGCAGGCAAGCCCCATTCTCCGAGGTAAGGTGCTGCAGCCTGCATAATTCCGCCCCAACCTGAAATCATGCCTGCAACAGGTAAAACGACGTTTTTGCCAAGCCAACCGTAACCGTTTGATGCTCCAAGTCCGTAAGCTGCTGCGTTTGCAATGTCTGCAATTCCGCCAACGCTGGACGCACCGCCTGTTACAACTCCGCTTGTGCTTGAGCCCCAACCTGAAATTGTGGAAGCTCCACCGGTTGTATATCCGCCCAAACCCCACG
>ONYB01000175.1 GCA_900321895.1 uncultured Brachyspira sp. | reverse complement strand
GGCAAATCCGCCTTTTGCTGGCGATATAAAAGAAAGCCGCATACTTTCGCGCTATGAGCTGGGCAAAAACAAGGACGGCAAGGAACAAAGCAAAGTCGGTCGTGATATTCTTTTTATCGAACGCAACCTGAACTTCTTGAAAAGCGGCGGAAGAATGGCGATTGTGCTTCCTCAAGGGCGATTCAACAATTCAAGCGACAAATATATCCGCGACTACATAGCAGAGCGTTGCAGAATCTTGGCGGTTGTAGGCTTACACGGAAATGTCTTTAAGCCGCACACGGGAACAAAAACGAGCGTGCTTTTTGTTCAGAAGTGGGACGAAAAACTCTGCCCCAAAAAAGACGACTACAATATTTTCTTTGCCACCATGCAAAAACCGAGCAAGGACAACTCTGGCGACAAGATTTACCTCAAAGATACGGACGAGAACGGCGAGACAAAATACAAGCTGGACGAACACGGACACTTGATTGTTGACCACGATTTGTTCAATCACGATGGACTCACGCAAGACGGAATAGCCGAAGCCTTTGCAGAGTTTGCAAAGAAAGAGGGCTTAAGTTTTTTCTAGCAAGCCCTTTTGACGAGGCAAAGTACACCGCTTTGTTGAAAGGGCTAGAAGTGAGCGAAGTAAGGCTGAGTGAATTAAAGTTAGAAAATCGAACTTTTAGAATAGATAGTAATTTTTTCTCAAAAAGAATTCTTGAATTAGATAAAGAAATAAAAAGTCGCAAGCACTTTTTTATTCCAGAAAATAAAATTGTCAGTGGTCCTTTTGGTTCAAGTTTAACAAGTGATTCATATTTGACAGAAGGTGTTCCTTTTATTCGAATTGAGAATATAAAAAATGGATTTTCAATTTCAAAAGAAAATATGATTTATATATCTGAAAATGATAATACTCGTCTAAAAAGCAGTCAGCTAAAATTGGATGATTTAATTCTTTCTAAGGTTGGAAATACAATCGGTTTTTATGCAAGAGTTGATGAGGAAATCAACAATTGCAATATAAGTGAAAATAATATTGGTATAAAATTGGACGATTTCTCAACAGAAAAGAAACATTATATTTTGACATATTTGAATTCTAAATTTGGATTTGTACTAACATATCGTAGAGTTAGTGGAAATGCACAACCTAAGCTGAATGTATTTGATGTTTCAGAAATTCCTATTCCTGAAATGACTGATGAGTTTATGAAAAATATAAGTTCACAAATTTGTAGGTCAAAAGCAAAACTCTCTGAATCAAAATCGCTATACGCACAGGCAGAAGACATTCTGCTTTCAGAACTTGGCCTGAAAGACTGGCAGCCAAAGAACGAGGCTGTTTCAATAAAGACATTCTCGGACTTTGCTTTAAGCGGTCGTTTGGACGCGGAATATTACCAGAGCAAGTATGATGAGATTGAAGCAAAGATAAAGGCACTTTCTCATAAGGTGCTTGATGAAGTTGCGGATATTCAAGATTCAAATTTCAATCCAAAGGCAAAAGTTACTTACAAATATATAGAACTCGCAAATATTGGTTCATCGGGTGAAATTACAGGCTATACGGAAGATTTAGGTGAAAACTTGCCGAGTCGTGCACGTCGAGTCGTTCATACTGGAGATGTTCTTGTTTCATCAATCGAGGGCTCTTTGCAATCATGTGCAATCGTTTCAAAAGAATATGACGGTGCATTGTGTTCAACTGGCTTCTATGTTTTGAAAGCCGTTGCTATGAACCCCGAATCACTTTTGATTTTATTGAAATCAGAAATAATGCAGCAGCTTCTCAAAAAAGGTTGTTCTGGCACAATCTTAACAGCAATCTCAAAAGATGAGTTTAATCGTGTTATTATCCCAATTCTTCCGCAAGACATACAAAAACAAATAGCTGAACTCATACAGCGCTCGTTTGCGTTACGGCAGGAGAGCAAGCAGCTCTTGGAAAGTGCGAAGCTGGCGGTTGAGCAGGAGATTGAGAGATAAGGATAAACTTGACAAAGTAGGGAGAGCGAATGGAAAACGAAATAATTCTTTATACTGATGAAAATGGCAAAACAAATGTTTCTGTGCGCTTTGCAGATGAAGATGTTTG